>JAGWST010000244.1 GCA_028869325.1 bacterium
GGGCGTGCGGGCTTCGTCGATCAGGATCGAGTCGACCTCGTCGACGACGGCGAAATGCAGCTCGCGCTGCACCAGATCCTCGACCTGCCAGGCCATGTTGTCGCGCAGGTAGTCGAAGCCGACCTCGTTGTTGGTGACATAGGTGATGTCCGCGTTGTACGCCTCGCGCCGCCGGGCGGAGTCGAGGTCGTGCTGGATCACCCCCACCGTCAAGCCCAGGAAGGTGTAGATCGGCGACATCCATTCGGCGTCGCGCTTGGCCAGATAGTCGTTGACCGTGACGACGTGGACGCCGCGTCCCATCAAGGCATTGAGGTAGACAGGCAGCGTGGCGACCAGCGTCTTGCCTTCGCCCGTCTTCATCTCCGCGACTTTGCCCTCGTGCAGCACCATGCCGCCGATCAGCTGGACGTCGAAGTGGCGCATCTCCAACGTGCGCCGGCCGGCCTCGCGCACCACGGCGAACGCCTCGGGAAGCAGGTCGTCCAGCCGCTCGCCGTTTGCCAGCCGCTCCTTGAAGGCCGCCGTCTTCGCCGCGAGGGCCTCGTTCGAGAGCCCCTGCACCTCGGGCTCGAGCGCATTGATGCGCTCGACCGCGCGCCGGTAGCGCGTGATCTCACGCTCGTTTGAGTCGAAGAGGGTCTTCAGAAACGCCATGGCCGGCCTCTGTTCGGCACTCTGCGGGGCATGCCCCGCAGAACCCACGCGAGGACGACTGCGGTGGCAGGAAAACCCTCCCACATGGCAGCGCGGGCCTCACTCGATATGCGGTTCGATGAGCCCGAGACTCTGGTCCCGCCGTCGGTAGAGCACGGCGATCTGCTCCGTCTCCCCGTTGACGAAGATGAAGAAATCGTGACCGAGGTCCCTCATCTCCTCGGCGGCATCCTCCGGCGACATCGGACGGACGCCGAAGCGCTTGCGGCGCGTGATGCGGCCAGCCTGCCCGCGCCCCGGCTCGGGCTCCGGGGCAGCGGCTTCGACCTCGGCGGCGGAGTCTTCCCTGGCCACACGGTGGCGCTTGATCTGGCGCTCTTTGTGGCGCGTGATCTGCGCGACCAGCTTGTCGACGACGGCGTCGACGGAGGCGTACATGTCGGCGCTGCGGTCGGCGGCCGTGAAGACCTCGCCGGGAACGGCGATGCTGACGTCGACGATCTGCCAGTTCCGCTCGATGCTCATCGATACCGAAGCGTCGAGCACGCGGTCGAAGTAGTGCGACAAGTGTGCGATCTTCTGCTCCGCGTAGGCGCGCATCGCCGGGGTGACCTTGACGTTCTTTCCCTTGATCACCACGTTCATCCGTACACCCTCACCTCCCCGCCGCCGAACTCGCATGGGACGCCGCAGCGGAGGCGAAGACTTCTCCGTGACCTTGCCCATACCTGGGCCACCCCGCGAGACCGCGTTACGCATCAGCGTGGTGGTGACGGCAGACGAGAATCCCGAGGCGCTGCACGCGACGCTGGTCGCGCTCTTCGCGCTGGAGGACCCCGATCTCGAGTGCGTCGTGGTCGACCTCTCGCGAAGCTCGTGCTGCGCCGACGTCATCGCCCGCGCGCCGATGCCGGCGATCTACCGCGCGCTGCCGGGATGGACCGAGCTCTGCGAGGCCCGCAACATGGGCATGCTCCACGGAGGCGGCGATGCGTACGCCTTTCTCGCGGCGGGCGCGGAGCCGTCGACCACGTGGGCGCCGGCGGTGCGCCGCGTTCTGGCCGATCCGCATGCCGCCGCCGTAGCCTGCCGAGTCAGCGGCGCCCCATCGCTGTACGACGATCCGCGTGAGCCGGAGTACGTCGGCGTCGTGCGCGGCTCGGGGGAGCGCGTCGACAACTTCTCCTCTCCCGTAAGCACCCGCGGCGTCCTACACGCCGCCGAGGATGCCTTCGTCGTGCGCCGTGACGCCGTGCTCGCGACCGGCCGCTTCGATCCCGCCTACGGCACGCCGGCCGATTTTCACGCGGCCGACTACTGCGTTCGTCTGCGCCAGCACGGCTTCGCCACCGTCTACGATCCCGACGCAATGCTGGTCTTTGGCGAGGGCCGCGCCCCACTGCGCGACACC
>JAGWST010000245.1 GCA_028869325.1 bacterium
ACCAGCGGCGAAGGCGCGCTCCACTCCGCCGACCTTCCGCTCTACCGCGAGCTGGCCTCGCAGGCCGCGTGGCTGGGCGTTCCCACGCCCCGCGTCGTTCCCATCGATCACGAGCTAGCGGACGGCGAGCGTCTGCGCGCGGGCGAGATCGAGCTCGACGTCCTGCATACCCCCGGCCACACGCCGGGAAGCTGCTGCTTCTTGACGCAACGAGAGGGAGCACACCTCGCATTCACCGGCGACACGCTCTTCCTGGGCAGCATCGGTCGCACCGACCTCCCTGGCGGGGACACGGGGCGCATCCTCGCCTCGTTGCGCGACCGGCTACTGCCGCTGCCCGCGGAGACCGTCGTCTACCCGGGCCATGGTCCACGCACCACGATCGGGCGCGAGCGCGCGCAGAACCCCTTCCTGCGCCAAATGTGAGCGCGCGATCATGCGACGCTTAGCCGATACAGACCACTTGAGCTTAGCTTAACGCCCGCCGGGTATACTCGAGGGCATGCTGACATTCAATGCCCCACCCCGCGAAGACGACCGCCTCAACGTCGTCTTGATCGCCCACGACGGACGCAAGGAGGAGATGGCCGAGTGGGTCGCCTTCAACGGCGGGACGCTCTCGGCGTGCTCCCTCTACGCCACGGCCACGACGGGGCGCACCGTCCAACGGCAGCTCGGGATTCCGATCAACCTGTTGCTCTCAGGGCCGCACGGCGGCGATGCGCAAGTCGGCGCGATGATCGCCGAGCGCCGCATCGACGTCATCTTCTTCTTTTGGGATCCGCTCACGCCGCAACCCCACGACGTCGATGTCAAGATGCTGCTGCGTCTGGCCGTGCTCCACGACATCCCGATCGCGTGCAACCGGCGCTCCGCCGATCTGCTGATCTCCTCGCCGCTCTTCTCGAACGTGCCCTACCACCGCGCGTCGCGCGAGGAGCCGGTGCTCGAGCCTACGACAGCGAGCCGAGCTTGATCGTCAGCTTGCCGTTTTGATGCAGGACGACGGGACCGTTCTTGCGGTCCTCCGTTGTCTGCAATGGCTCCTCCGCCGTCGCCTGCGCGGCTGCCGACGCCGGCGTCGTCCAATCGTCCGGCGCGCTCGCGGCCGCGGTGGGCGTGAGCCCCTGCGAGCGATAGTTCTCGATGGCGTTGCGAAGCGCGGCGATGGAGCGCTCCGGGTAGTCCTTCTTCTTCTCCGGGTAGCCGCCGAGCGCCGTATCGAGTGCCGCCTCGTCGATCGCCGCCGCCTGGTCGAGCGTCTTGCCGCGCGCCATCTCGATCAGCAGGCTGCAGGTTGCCGTGCCGAAGCCGCAACCGGTCGTGAAGTACGAGATGTCCTGGATGACCTCACCCGGTCCCACTTTCAAGTAGAACGTGTAGAGATCGCCGCACGAATCGCTGAAGTACTCCCCTGTCACGGTGGCGTCATCCATCGTGCGGAAGCCCTCGCGCGTGGTCACGAGATCTTGAAATTTGGCAAAGTTCATGATCGTCCCACTCTAACCGGCCCGATGCCAGGTTCGGTTGCGTGCTCACGGAGCTCAAAGCGGCACTCTCGGTCCCCTTTGGCCAACGAGGTCTCCTGCGTATGTTCCCCGGGGATCAGCTCTTCCATCACGGTGTGGATCAGCGTGCAGACCTGCGGGTGATGCTTTACGGACGTCGAGAACGGGCAGGTGTGCTCGCGCAACACCATCGTACCATCGGCGGAGCGCTCGACGTCCGCGATCACGCCCTGCTCGCGCAGGATCGCCGTCAGCTCCTCCACCTTGCCCGAGAAGTCCTTACCCTCCAGCCGGGTGCGAAACTTCTCGGCCGAGCGCCGCCCGATGCTGCGAAAGAGCTCGACGACACGGTCGCTCCCGCCCTCCTGCGCCAACTCGCTCAGCACCAGATGGAGCAACTGATCGTTGCGCTGCGGAAAGAGCCGCTCGCCCTTCTCGGTGAGGCGGTAGAGCAGGGTCGGCTTGGTCGGCCCGCGCCGCGTCGGCTCCGCTCGCACCAACCCCTCCGCCGATAGCGCGGCCAACTGCTGGCGCACGGCATTGGGCGTCAGACCCAGCGTCGCGGCGAGATCGCGCGCTCCCGCGCCGCCGGCGCGCTTGAGGCACTCGACGATCTTGCCACGGCTGCTCTGAAAAAAACGATCTCCCGATTCCACGCTTACCTGCAGACACGGTCCACGCCGCGTCCCGGGACCGAGTATACCACAGCCGCCGGAAGAAAGTACAGGCTTTCCTTGACTTTCTCGATTACGCCGCGTTAGACTACAGAGGCGCAAATTCGGAAGTCAAGCATGCGAGGGGTATCCTGAAGTTGGAGAAGGGCTTGGTCGTGAGCGGCCTGCGGGTCGCGGTCCAGGGGTTGGAGATTCTCAAGGGCATCGACCTGAGGGTCGAGTCCGGCCGCGTACATGCGCTGATGGGGCCGAACGGCTCGGGGAAGTCGACGCTCTCGTTCGCCCTCACGGGGCATCCCAAGTACACCGTGACCTCCGGCACGGCAGAGCTGGACGGCGCCGACCTGCTGGCGCTTCCGGCGCACGAGCGCGCACGCGCCGGTCTCTTCCTCTCTTTCCAGTATCCGGCGGCAATACCGGGCGTGAGCGTGGCGAACTTCCTGCGCAGCGCGCGCACGGCGCTCAAGCCCGACCAGAGCCTGCCTCCCGCCAAGTTCAAGCGGCTGTTGACCGAGAAGATGGAGCTGCTGGGCATGGAGCCCGCGATGCTCTCTCGCTACGTGAACGACGGCTTCTCCGGCGGGGAGAAGAAGCGCTTGGAGATGCTGCAGATGGCCGTCTTCGAGCCGCGGTACGCCATCCTCGATGAGACGGACTCCGGCCTCGACATCGATGCGCTGCGTGCCGTGGGCGAGAGCGTCAACGCGCTGCGCGCGGCGAACGCCGAGACCGGCCTGCTGGTGATCACCCACTACCCGCGCATCCTCCAGTACCTGCGCCCGGACCGCGTCCACGTGATGATGGAGGGGCGCATCGTCAAAGAGGGCGGCGCCGACCTCGCCGACCTCATCGAGCGCGACGGCTACGATCCGATTCGCGAGGAGGCCGTCGGTGGCGCTGCCTAAGCTCGCCGCCGATGAGGGGCTGACGCGTGCCGCCGTCGCGGCGCTCTCGCGCCAGCTTGGCGAGAACGACCTGGCGTGCCGGGCCCGCGTCGATGCCTTCGAAGCCTTCGAGCGTCTGCCGCTGCCGGCGTGGCGCCTCTCGCGCGCCGGCAAGCGCACCCTCTCCGCGCTGGATTTGAGCTCGATCACGCCTTACGCTCCGCAGCCGGCGATCGGCTCCGCTCCCGAAGACGACGGCGCCGCGACGTGCATCGTCACCGTCGACGGCGAGCCGGCGCTGGTGCGTCTAGCCGGCGAGATCGCCCAGCAGGGCGCCTACGTCGCGCCGCTGGAGCAGGCGCTATACGAACGGCCGGAGCTCGTGCGCCCGCATCTGGGCAGCGTCGTCGGCGCCGATACCAACCGCTTCTCGGCGCTCAACGCGGCGCTGCGGCGCGGCGGCCTCTTCGTGCACGTGCCCAAGGGCGCCGTCTTACGCGAGCCGATCGAGCTGCTCACCATCGTCGAAGGGGCTTCGCTCTTCCCGCACCTGCTGATCGTGGCCGAGGAGCACGCCGCGGTCGACGTGATCGAGCGCATCGCCTCGCGAGCGAATCCCACCGAGCGTCTCCGGCTGCTCTGTCCGGTGAGCGAGATCGTCGCCAAGGCCGGCGCCCGCGTCCGTTACGCCGCGCTGCAGCAGCTGGGCGACGACGTCAGCGAGGTCGCGATCCGCCGTGCCACGGCTGGGCGCGACGCGAATGTGGAGCTTGCCCCTGTGGTGCTGGGCGGCGACCTCGTACGCTCCGACGCGGAGATCGTGCTCGAGGGCAGCGGCGCGAGCGGCCGTGTGCGGGAGGTCTTCTTCGCCTCCGGGCGCGCGGCGTTCGACCTATCGAGCAGCATCACGCACGCCGCCCCGCACAGTAGCGGCGACGCGCTCGTCCTGGGCGCCGCCAACGGCGCCGGGCAGGCCGCTTTCCGCGGTATGATCTCGATCCTGGAGCAAGGCGCGGGAGCGGAGTCCAACCTCAAGAGCCGTGCGCTGCTGCTCTCGCCCAAGGCCCACGTGGATGCCGTGCCCGGGTTGGAGATCGCCAACAACGACGTCAAGGCCTATCACGGCGCGACCGTGGGCGAGATCGACGAGGAGACGCTCTTCTTCTGCCAGGCGCGCGGCATCGCCCTGGACGAGGCCCGGCGGATGATCGTGACCGGATTCTTCTCACCCGTGGTGGACGCCATCGCCTCGCCGCTCGCACAGGCCTGGCTGCACCACGCGATCGAGTCCAAGCTGTAAGGAGCCGCTTGCGATGACCGCAGGAATCACCCCCGTATCCGATACCGCGGCGGAGCGCATCCGCGCCGACTTCCCCATCCTGGCGACGCGCACCAAGAGCGGCAAGCCGCTGGTCTACTTGGATTCAGCGGCGACCTCGCAGAAGCCGCGCTCCGTCATCGAGACCATCTCGGGCTACTACGAGGGCTACAACGCCAACATCCACCGCGGCGTCTACGATATCGCCGAGCGCGCAACCGACGCCTTCGAGGGAGCGCGCGCGCGTGTCGCCTCGTTCTTCAACGCCGCCGAGTCGGCGGAGATCATCTTCACCCGCAATGCCACCGAGGCGCTCAACCTGGTCGCGTATAGCTGGGGCCTGGCGAACCTCCGTGCGGGCGACGCGATCCTGCTCACGCGCCTGGAGCACCACTCGAACATCGTGCCCTGGCAGCTGCTGGCCGCCAAGATGGGCGCCGAGCTGCGCTTCTTGGAGCTGGACGGGCAAGGGCGCGTCGTGCTGGACGATCTGGATGCCAAGCTGCGCGGCGTCAGGCTGGTCGCCTCGGCCCACGTGAGCAACACGCTGGGCACCATCGTGCCAATCGAGCAGATCATCGCGGCGGCGCACCGCGCGGGTGCCGTCGTCGTGATCGACGGAGCGCAGGCGGCGCCGCATCTTGCCGTCGACGTGCGCGCCCTCGACGTGGACTTCTACGCCGCCAGCGGCCACAAGATGCTCGGCCCCACGGGCATCGGCACGCTGTACGCCAAGCGCGCGCTGCTGGAAGCGATACCGCCGTTCCTCGCCGGCGGCGATATGATCCGCCGCGTCTCCTACGAGCAGACCACGTTCAACGAGCTGCCGTGGAAGTTCGAGGCCGGCACCAGCGATATCGCCGGCGCCATCGGGCTGGGCGCCGCCGTCGACTACCTCCAGGATCTGGGTATGGCCTGGGTGCGGGCGCACGAGGTTGCCCTGACGGCGTACGCACTCGAGCGCCTGAACGCCGCACCGCACGTGAGGCTCTACGGGCCCGAGCGCGCCGAGGAGCGCGGGGGCGTCATCTCGTTCACGATGGGCGACATCCACCCGCACGACATCGCCTCGATCCTCGACGGCGAGGGGGTCTGCATCCGGGCCGGCCACCACTGCACGATGCCGCTGCACGAGAGGCTGGGACTCGCCGCAACCGCCCGCGCCTCGTTCTACGTCTACAACACGTACGCCGATGTGGACGCGCTGATCGAGGCGCTCGAGAAGGCCGCCCGCATCTTCAAGTTGTAAACGAGTCTCGTGGACGAGCTCTTCTACCGCGAATACATCCTGGAGCACTACCGCAAGCCGCACAACTACGGCCGGTTCGAGCATCCCGATCTCGCCTATGAGGACGACAATCCGCTCTGCGGAGACCGCATTCGCGTGGAGCTCAAGGTCGACGACGGGCGCATCGCCGACGTCCGCTTCGAGGGCAAGGGCTGCGCGATCTCGCAGGCCTCGGCCTCGATGTTGACCGACGTCGTGAAAGGGATGACGCTCGAGGAGACGCTGCGGCTGGGTAAGGACGACGTCCTCGAGAATCTCGGCGCGGAGAGCATCTCGGCCGCCCGCATCAAGTGCGCGACCTTGGGGCTGAAGGTCCTCAAGGAGGCAGCGGTCGGCGGGATGCCGCAGGCCTGGCCCGACGAAGAGGGACAAGCGTCCTGACGCTGCTCGACGCGGCGGCGCTGGCGGCCGCGATTCTCGCCTTCGCCGTTGCGCTCACGCTCTGGAACATCGGCAACCTTCCGCCGGGGCAGGCCCTGGTGTCGATTCGGTCGGCGCTGCGCGGACGCGGGCTGGCCACGGTCGCGCTGCGCGCCGGCATGGGCCTGGCCGCCGTGCTCGCAGGAACGCTGATCGTGCTGGAGGTCGTTCCCTACTCCGATCCGCAACTCGTGCCGGTTTCGCTGATCGTCTTCTTCGCCG
>JAGWST010000246.1 GCA_028869325.1 bacterium
ATCGGCGGCGGCACCACCGATATCGCCGTCTACGCGGGGGGGGGCGTCGTGCTCACGGCGGCGATCCCCGTCGGCGGTAATATCTTGACCAACGACATCGCCGTCGGCTTGCGCACGACGCTCGCGGAGGCCGAGCAGATCAAGCGCATGTACGGTACGGCGGCGGCGGCGCGCAGCGAGCGCGACGAGACGCCTATCGAAGTGAAGACGCTCGATGGGCGAGCCACGCGCGCGGTCACCGTCGGCGAGCTGCGCGGCATCATCGGGCCGCGCGTGCAGGAGCTCTTCCGCTTGGTCAAGCGTGAGCTGCTAGAGCATGCGCCGCGCGATCTCATCCTCGGCGAGGTGGTGTTGACCGGCGGCGGCGCACAGTTGGTCGACCTCGATGCGGCGGCGCAGGAGTTCTTCGCCCTGCCGGTGCGTATCGGCGTCCCGCAGAACGTGGGCGGTCTCACGGAATCGGTGCGCAATCCCGCGTATGCTACGGCGGTCGGCCTGGTGCTCTTCGGACCGAACTCGGAGAACGCACCGCGCGCATCGCGCCGCAGCGTATCCGGGATGTTCAGCCGCATTACCAGTTGGCTCTCGGATCTCTGGTCTTGACCGTTCCCCAACTCCCGCTCACCTTCAACCCGGAGGAATCGATGGCTGAAAGCAAGCGTTACGTCCCCGAGCACGCCGCGACGATCAAGGTGATTGGTCTGGGCGGCGGCGGCTCAAATGCCGTCAATCGCATGATCGACGCCGGACTGCTCGGCGTCGAGTTCTTCGCCATCAACACCGACGTGCAGGCCCTCAAGGGCTGCCGCACGGAGAATCGCATCCAGATCGGCCATGGCCTCACGCGCGGTCTCGGCGCGGGCGCCAACCCGGATACCGGCCGGCAGGCGGCGGAGGAGTCGCGCGAGGACCTGGCGATGGTGATCGACGGCTCCGATCTGGTGTTCATCACCGCCGGCATGGGCGGGGGCACCGGCTCGGGTGCGGCCCCCGTGGCCGCGGAGATCGCGCGTGAATCGGGGGCGCTGACGATCGCCGTGGTGACCAAGCCGTTTGCCTTTGAGGGGCGCAAACGCATGCAGGTGGCCGAGCGCTCCATCGCCGAGCTGGAGGCAAAGGTCGACACGCTCATCACCATTCCCAACGAGCGGCTGCTGCAGATCATCGAGAAGCGCACGCCGCTGCAAGAGGCCTTCGGCTACGCGGACGACGTGCTGCGGCAGGGGATTCAAGGCATCAGCGATCTCATCACCCAGCCGGGTCTGATCAATCTCGACTTCGCCGACGTCAAGGCGATCATGACGGACGCGGGATCGGCGATGATGGGCATCGGCGTCGGCTCCGGCGAGCATCGCGCCGCCGACGCGGCGCAGAAGGCGATCGCCTCGCCGTTGCTGGAGACCAGCATCGAGGGCGCGCGCGGCGTGATCTTCAACATCACGGGCGGCGCCGATCTCTCGATGTACGAGGTGAACGAGGCCGCGGAGATGATCTCGCGCGCGGTCGACTCCGAGGCCCAGATCATCTTCGGCGCCACCATCGATCCCGAGATGGGCGAGCGCGTGCGCATCACCGTGCTGGCCGCGGGCTTCGGATCGCGCATGCGCCGCGGCGGCGTGACCTTCGCCGCCGGTGAGACCCCGTTCGAGAAGATCGCGCCGCTCAACATGGACGACATCGAGGTACCGGCGTTCCTGCGCTACCGCAGCTAGTGGCCCCCGGCGGCTAGCGCCGTCTAGAGAATGGGCGGCGGGGAATTGCCCATGCGTGAGCAGCCTCGCCGTCCTTCGTATTCTCCGCACGCCGGTCGCCGCCGCACTGTTGAGCGCCACGCTGGCCGTCGCGGCCGGTGATCTGGGGCGAACCCTCTGGCGCGTCCATACGCTGAGCGTTGCGCTGCGGCGCGACGAGGCGGCGGCCCGGCACGCGCGCGCGCAGGCCGCCGACCTGGGTGCGCTGCGGGCGCGTAGAACGAGGTTGCTAGCACGTCTGGATCACGGCGCCGATGCCCATGCGGGCGCGTGGCTCGCGGCGTTCGAACGGGCGGTCGCCGCGCATCGGCTCGCGCTGATCGCCGTCCATCCGATCGAGCAGGGCGCACAGGGTCATACGCTAACGACGGACTTCACGCGCAGCGCGGTGGAGGTACGCCTGCGCGGCGGCTGGAGCGGGCTCGCGCGCTGGATCGGCGATCTGGCGTCGGCCGCGGGAACCCTCTGCGTCGAGCGTGTCGCGCTGGAGCCGGCCCACGATCTTCGCGACGGCGCGCTCGACGCGCGCGTCGTGATCGCGCGCTACGAGCCTCGCTCCGCGGCGGGCGAGCAGTGAGACGCGCGGCCCGCGTGGCCCTTGCCTTCGCTCCGGGATGCGCGTTGCTCGCCGCCGCCATCGTGGTGGGCGGCTCGGAGTCGCCCCACGCTGCCGCCGCTCGCGCAGAAGCGGCACAGGTTCCCGGCATGCGCGCGGCGCGGAGCCGCCATGGGCGCGCGGCGGAGTGGAAGTTGGCGCGCGATCCCTTCGAGCCGCCGCCGGGCGAGCCGCGCGAGGATCCCGCGCCGGCTCGAGTCCCTCCCTCGTCACCGGCCGCGGCTCTGCCGGGCGCACGCTCCGCGGAGGCCGGCGCTCTGCCGGTGCTGCGCGCGCTCGTCGCGGGCGAGCGCCGGATGGCGCTGCTGGAGCTGGGTGGCCGCGTCGCGATGGTGCGCGAGGGTGAGCCTGCCGGCCCTTGGCACGTTGCGTCGATCGGCGAGGACGCGGTGATCCTCCAAGACGGCGCCGCGCAGCTTCACCTGCGCGTGGAGCAGACGCCGTGAACGGGAACCTTGCGGCGCTCGCACTGGCCGTCGCGGCCGTGGTGCTGCCGGCCGCCGCGTCGGCCGGCACAGCCCGCTCCGCTGCGCCGGTCACGCTCGACGTGCGCGATAGCGAGGTGGTCGACGTCCTACGGCTGCTCGCCGCCGAGTCGGGGGAGAACCTCGTCGCCGAGGCGAGCGTCGCGCACGTCCGCATCTCGCTGCATCTGCGCGGCGTGACCTTCGAGCGCGCCCTGCAGACGGTGGTGCGCGCAGGCGGCTTGGCGCTCCACCGCGACGGCGACGTGATCGTGGTCGGCGCGGCCGAGACGATGAACCGCACCTACGGCGACGGCGGCGGAGGGCTGGAGACGGCGGTCATCCGGCTGGAGAACGCGCATCCCGGCGAGGTTGCAACGGGACTGCGCGCCGTACTGCCGGCCGGTACGGTGGTCATGCCTGACGCGCGCAGCGACTCGCTGGTGATCGAGGGCGAGCGCACCGTCGTCGAGCGTGCACGGCGGCTCTGCACCGCATTGGATGTCGCCGTGGTTGGCGGCGGCGCGCTGGGCGAGGCCACGCCCATCGCGCTGAAGTATCTGCGGCCCAGCGAGGTGATGGCCCAGCTCAAAGGCGTCTTGCCCGCGGGAAGCTACCTGGCCG
>JAGWST010000247.1 GCA_028869325.1 bacterium
GGCCTTCCTTGGATCGCTGCTGGCGCCGGTGCGCAGCGGGATGCTCTTGGTGCGTGACGACCTCGTGCGCGCGGCCCGCGAGCTTGGGTTGGGTTTTCGCTACGCCGAGCGGCGCTTCGTCTTGAAGGCGTTGCTGGCGCAAGATGCCGGTGCCGTCTTGGGCTGGCTCGCTCGCGAGGCTGAGCGCTGGATCGAGCTGCATCGTACGCTGACGCCGGCCCCCGCGCGCATCCGTGCCTTCTGGCTCGAGCGAGCCGCTGCCAGCGCGCGTCTCCTCACCCTGTTGCGGTCTGAGATCGATGCCGTCAAGGAGTGCTCTTGATATGGAACGCACAGCCGCCGCCTTCTCCCTGCCGCGGATCCGCTTCATCCGCAAACGCGTCACGTTTCTGTTGAGCACGTTCAGCGTTCTGCTGCTGGTCTTCGCATGGTGGCTGGTCGTGAGGCTGCACCTGGTCTCGCCGCTCTTCGTACCGGCGCCGGGCGCCGTTTGGAACGCGTTCATCAGCACGGCCGGCGAGCCGTATCGCGGCCATACGCTCCTCGTCCACGTCGGGATCAGCCTCTACCGCGTCATCGTCGCCTTCATCGCGGCGCTGGTCGTCTCGATTCCCCTGGGGCTGGCGATCGGCCGCTACTGGTGGCTAGATGCCTTGATGCAGCCGCTGATCAACTTCTACCGCCCGCTCC
This sequence comes from bacterium, assembly GCA_028869325.1. Lineage (GTDB taxonomy): Bacteria > Vulcanimicrobiota > Vulcanimicrobiia > Vulcanimicrobiales > SCRA01 > SCRA01. Next base: position 691 of record JAGWST010000247.1, read on the forward strand.
CGCCGCTGGCCTACTATACGTTGTTGGTGATCTGGCTGGGCATCGGCGACGCGTCTAAGGTGGCGCTGCTCTTCCTGGCCGCCATTCCCGCGCTGGTCATCAACACGGCGGCCGGAGTCCATGCCGTGCGCCGTGAGATGGTGAACGCGGCGCTCTCGCTTGGCGCCGACAAGTGGCAAGTCTTCCTCCACGTGATCTTTCCGGCGACCCTGCCGTACGTCTTCACCGGAATCAGGATCGCCCTGGCCTTTACCTACACCACCTTGGTGGCCGCCGAGCTGGTGGCCGCCACATCTGGCATCGGCTGGATGGTTCTGGATGCGAGCCGTTTCCTGCGCAGCGATATCATTTTCATGGGTATCATCATCATGGGCGTGACGGGAATGGTGCTCGACTATATCGTTGTACTGTTGCAGCATCGCTTCGTTCCCTGGCTCGGTAAAGCGTAATCACACTATCGTAAGGAGATGCAAAGATGAAAAAGGTTGGCTCCCGTGGGCTCTGGGCTCTGGCGGCGACGACCGCCATCGGCATTCTCATCTTTACCGCAGTGATTCCGACCATCGCATCAAAGAGCGGCGACACCTACGCGACGGCCGCCGCCGCGGGCTCGTGCAGCGGAAGCTTTGCCAAGCCGCAAGCCATCCACTTGGCCTACCAAGTCATCCCCAACGGCGATCCCATCGTCAAGCACGAGAAGTGGCTCGAGAACGATCCGAAGCTCAAGGGCGTCTCGATCGATTGGCACGAGTTCAACGCCGGTGCCGACGTCAATCGAGCCGTCGCCGCGAATAGCGTCGATGTCGGACTGGCCGGCTCAACGCCGGTCTCCGTCGGTTTGACCAGCGGTCTGGCCTATCAAGTCCCCTGGATCTACGATATCGAAGGTGCCAACGAGGCGCTGGCCGTCAAGAAGAGCAGCGGTATCAAGAGCCTCAAGGATTTGGCGGGCAAGACCGTCGCGGTGACCTTCGTCTCCACCACGCACTACAGTCTGCTCAGCGCGCTCAAGATCAACGGGCTGCTCGGCAAGGTGAAGCTGCTGGACATGGAGCCGCCGGATGCGCTGGCAGCTTGGCAGCGCGGCGATATCAGCGCCGCCTACATGTGGGAGCCTACGCTCTCGAAGATGGTGCAGGACGGCGGGAAGATCGTCCTGACCAGCGCGCAGATGGCCAAGCAAGGCTACGTCACCGGAGATCTGGCGGTGGTTCGCACGGCGTTTGGCAAGCAGTATCCGTGCGTCGTAGCCGAGTGGGCCAAGCAAGAGAACCGTGCGGTGGAGCTCTATCGCAGCAACCCCCAGAAGGCCGCCGGGGACGTGGCCGCGGAGTTCGGCATCTCGCGGAAGCAGGCACTCGCCGAGATGCGCGAGCTGATCATGCTCGACGGCAAGGAGCAGTTGGGCTCCAAGTGGCTGGGCGTGCCCGGCAACATCGGTCAGCTCTCGGGCGACCTCTACAAGACGGCGCAGTACCTCATCGAGCAGAAAGTGGTCAAGGCGATTCCGCCCAAGCAGACGTTCACCGGCGCGGTGAATCCGTCGTTCCTCAAGACGGCGGCCGGTCCGTGACGTCCAACCCGCTCTCGCGCAAGAGCGAGACGGCGTCGACCTCCGGCGTGACGCCGGCAAAGCGTTTGGTCATCGACGACGTCTCGTTCTCGTACGAGACGCGCGACGGCCTCGTCGAGGCTCTGGCGAAGATCGCGCTGACGATCGAGCCCGGCGAGTTCATCTGTTGCGTCGGGCCGTCCGGCTGCGGGAAGACGACGCTGCTCCATCTCATCGCCGGCTTTCTGACTCCCACCACGGGGACGATGACGCTGGGCGCTACCCCCGTGCGCCAGCCGGGGCCGGACCGCGGCGTCGTCTTCCAACAACCGACGCTCTACCCGTGGATGACCGTCGCCGATAACGTCGCGTTCGGACCGCGGATGCGCCATCTTCCCAAAGAAGAGCAGCGCCGCCGCGTCGATCACTACCTCCAGCTCGTGGGCTTGCAGGCCTTTGCTCAGCGGGCCCCATACGAGCTCTCCGGCGGCATGCAGCAGCGCGTCGCGATCGCCCGCGTGCTGGCCAACGACCCGACCTTCCTGCTGATGGACGAGCCGTTCGGCGCGCTCGACGCCTTGACGCGCGAGCGCTTGCAAGAGGAGCTGCTCAAGATCTGGCGCGCCACGCGGTCGGCCGTCTTCTTCATCACGCACAGCGCCGAGGAGGCTGTCTTCCTGGCGACGCGAGTGATCGTGATGTCGGCGCGCCCCGGCCGCATCCTCCTCGATCGAAAGGTCGGTTTCTCGCGGCGCGTGGGGATGAAGCCCCGCGAAATCCGCGCCGACCAGGAGTTCATCGCCGTTCGCGAGGAGATCATTGAACGCATCTACAGCTCGGAGGAGACCCCATGAAACTCGAAGCGCGGCCCTCGCCTATGCAGGCGATTCGCTCCCAAGACGCCGCGCACGTCTTGGTGCCCTGGAAGAAGCAAAGCGGCGATCGCGGCGCACCGATCGTCAAATCGGAGGGCTGCTACTTCTGGGACGCCCAGGGGACTCGCTACCTGGACTTCACCTCGCAGTTCGTCTTCACCAACTTCGGCCATGGCGAGCCGCGCGTGCTCGAGGCGATCAAGCACCAGGTAGACCAGCTTGCGGTGATGGCATCGTCGTTCGTCACGGCGCCCCGGGCGGAGGCGGCGAGCAAGATCGCCGAGGTCGCCCCGGGAGATCTCGGCCGCGTCTTCTTCTCGACCAGCGGCGCGGAGGCCAACGAGGCGGCGCTGAAGATGGCGCGCGACATCACGGGGCGGCCGTTGGTCTGCTCGCGCTACCGCTCCTATCACGGCTCGACCTTCGGAGCGATGACGCTCTCGCGCGATAACCGGAGCTGGCCCTTCGAGCCCGGCGTGCCGAGCGTGATCTATGCCCCCACCTGCGATCCGTACCGCTGTCGCCATGCGCCGCCGGGTGGCCGCTGCACGGACTGCGCGGACCACTGTGCGGATCAGCTCGAAGACACGCTGATCTGGAACGATCCGCAGCGCGTCGCGGCAGTGATCCTAGAGCCGATCGTCGGCGCCAACGGCGTGATCGTGCCCGCCGAGGGCTACATCCAGCGCGTGCGCGAGATCTGCGACCGCTACGGCATCCTGCTCATCGCCGACGAGGTGATGACGGGCTTCGGGCGCACGGGGCGCTGGTTCGCCTGCGAGCATTGGGGCGTGGTGCCGGATATCATGACGCTGGCGAAGGGCTTGACCGGCGGATACATTCCGCTTGCGGCAACGGTGGTGCGCGACGCCCTGGCCAA
>JAGWST010000248.1 GCA_028869325.1 bacterium
GCAGGTGCATCCAGACGAAGGCCGCGATCAGCAACACCAAGCCCGCGACGATGGCGCCCGAGAAGCGGTGCGCGAGGGGTGCAAAGTCGTCCCAGTGTGAGCCGAGCGCCATGCCCGCGTAGGCCCACGCGATGCACCAGATCAGCGAGCCGGCCAACGTATAGCCCACGAAGATCGCCGGCTTCATGCGCGTGATGCCGGCGGGCAGCGCGGCGATGGCGCGCACCACGGGAAGCAGGCGGCAAATGAAGACCGTGCGGTCGCCGTAGCGCTGGAACCAGAGGTCGGCGCGCTGCAGATCCTCGGGCTTGATCAACAGATAGCGCCCGTAGCGCTCGACGAACGGGCGCCCGCCGAAGAAGCCGACGGCGTAGAGAAAGAGGGCGCCGGAGAGCTCGCCCAGGGCACCGACGACGCCGACCAAGATCGCGCCGCTCGGGTGGCCGCCGGCGAGAAAGGCGCCGCCGGCCGGCATGATGATCTCCGAACCGATGGGGATGCCGCTGTTGCCCAGGAACATCGCCAGATAGATGCCGGGCAGGCCCACCGAGTGGACCAGTCCGATGAAGAACTGGGTCAGATTGGCGATCAGGTGCACGCGCTATGATTCGCCCGGGCGCGGACGCAGGATCTGGACGGCCAGGCCGCCGGCCTCCTCTTCCACGGCCAGCAGAAGGTGCTCCGGGCCAACCAAATCGCCCTGGGCCAGAGATTCGGCGCGCGCAACCACCCGCCTCAGCCGCGGCGTGATGAGAATCCCCTCCCAGGTACGGTCCTCGCCGGTGCCCATCGCGCGGCGCGCCGCCGCGGCGATCTCGGCGCGCTCCAACCCGCGCTCGGAGAGATGGCGATCGATCGCCTCATCCGGCTCGTGGAGCAGTCCAAGCAAGAGATGCTCGACGCCGAGATAGTAATGATTATGATTGCGGCACTCCTGTTCGGCCGTCCGAAGAACGCGGCGCGCGGCGGGGCTAAAGCTGGAGAATACCGACAATCGTCTTCGCTCGCGGTGGAGAGGCAGGGCTGTAAGGAGATGGTCGGGGCGGCAGGATTTGAACCTGTGACCTCTGCGTCCCGAACGCAGCGCTCTACCAAGCTGAGCTACGCCCCGACAAAAACCCCCCGGTATTCGCACGCGTAGGGGGGTTTCCTCCACCCGTCGTATGGCACGCCCATGGAGTATCTGATCGTCGGTTGCGGGCGCACGGGGGCCGCGTTGGCCCGCTTGCTCCTCGCCGAAGGCGCCGGCCTGACGATCCTGGAGCAGAATCCGGCGGCATTCGCCGCGCTCGGCGACGATTTTCCAGGACGCCTGGAGATCGGCACGGCGATCGATGAAGACGTGCTGCGCCGGGCGGGGGCGGCGCAGGCCGACGGCTTGGCCGCCGTCACCGCCGACGACAATCGCAATCTGATGTGCGCGCTGATCGCACGCCGCCGCTTCGGCATCGCGCAGGTCGTGGCGCGCATCAACGATCCCGCGCGCGCCGAGCTCTACGACGACCTCGACATCCAGACGATCTGTCCGGCCCTCACCACGGCGCGGCAACTGCGCGACGCCATCGGCGGCAGCCGCCGCGAGCCACGCGCCATCCGTGCCGAGGTCGGCGCCGCATTCGCCGGACACCCCGTCGCCGAGATCGCCGAGCCGGGTCGCGTGGTCGTCGGCTCCGTGACGCGCGGCCCGGCCGCCTTCATCCCGGCGCCGGGCGATCTGCTCGAGGCCGGCGACCGCATCACGGCCTTCGTGGCCCCCGAGGCGCTGGACTCTTTCGCGCGACGCCTGAGCGGCGGCTCGCTCAGCGAGACGCGGCGATGAACATCCTGATCGTCGGCGGCGGAAAGGTCGGCACCTATCTCGCCAAGGCATTGATCGAGGAGCGCCACGACGTGCGCGTGGTGGAGAGCGACGCGCGCCGGGTTCACGAGATGGCGAACGTCCTGGAGCGCGACGTGGCGCTGCTGGGCGACGGCTGTCGACCGGATACGCTCGAGCGCGCGGGCATCGCCGACGCCGACGTGGTGGTAGCCGACACCGGCGACGACGAAGACAACCTCGCAGTGGTGCTCATCGCTCGTAAACGTCCCCGTCCGCCGCGCACGATCGCGCGCGTCAACAATCCCAAGAATCAGGGGATCTTCGAGTCCATCGGCACCGACACGGTGATCAGCTCCACCGAGATCGTCCTGCGCGCGATCACCCAAGAGATCGACGTCGCCAACGTCTCGCCCTTGGTCATGCTGCGTGGAAGCAACCTGGCGCTGCTGAAGCTCTCGGTGCCGGGGAGCTCTCCGGCCTGCGGGACGCCGCTCTCCTCGGCCGGCCTGCCGCGCGACTGCGTGGTGGTGGCCTTGGAGCGCGAGGGCGAGCTGTTGATTCCCTCCGGCACCACGTCGGTGGAGGCCGGCGACACCATGTTGATCATCGCGAAGCCCGAGGCGCGCGGCCAACTGCGCGAGAACCTGATCGGCTGATCCGAGGAAGGACTCTACCATGCTGATGACGTCAGGAAACCTTGCCCTGGAGCGCGACGGCGGTATCTTGGAGATCACGCTCAACCGCCCCGAGAAGCGCAACGCGCTCTCACGCGAGCTCATGCTCGAGCTGATCGCCGCGCTTCGCGAAGCCGGCAAGGATGCGCAGGTGCGCGCCGTCATCCTGCGCGGCGAGGGCGTCGCCTTCTCGGCCGGCCACGACCTGCGAGAGATGCTCGCGCGCGACATCAACGTCTACCGCGAGATCTTCGACATCTGCACGGACCTCATGACGGCCGTGCAGAGCATTCCGCAACCGGTGATCGCGGAGGTCGCCGGTATCGCCACGGCCGCGGGTTGCCAGCTGGTTGCCAGCTGCGATCTTGCCATTGCCGCCGAGGAGGCGCGCTTCGCCACGCCGGGCGTCCGTATCGGCCTCTTCTGCTCCACTCCGATGGTGGCGCTCACGCGCGCCATCGGGCGCAAGCGGGCGCTGGAGATGCTGCTCACCGGCGACCTGATCCCGGCCGCCACGGCCGCGGAGTGGGGTCTGGTGAATCGCGTGGTCCCGGCGGGCGAGCTACGTGAGGCCACGCGAGCGCTGGCGCGCAAGATCGCCGAGGCCAGCAGCTTTGTCATCGGGCTCGGGAAGGCGGCGTTCTACACGCAGATCGACCTCGATCAGCCCAAGGCCTACGCGTACGCCAAGGAGATCATGTCGATGAATGCGCTCGCCGCCGACGCGCAGGAAGGCATGGGGGCCTTCGTCGAGAGGCGCCAGCCGAAATGGTGCGGGCGCTGATCGAGCGCCCGCACCGTTTCGTATCGTGGGGTTAGGAGGGGTAGTTCAGGTGGCAGACCTTCGCGGCCTCGTCCTCCGGCAGCGCGACTTTCGGCCCCTCCTGGCGATCGACGATCTCCATCACGTCGTACTTGTCCTCGGGCGTCCCGTTGGGGCGCAGCTTGCCGAACCAGACCGGCCACATGAGGGCATGGTCGACCTTGCGGTAGGCCTGTTCGCCGTCCCACAGCGAGTGGAACGAGGCGCCCTCCAGCGTGCGCGCGACCTTGACCGGATCGGTCGACTTCGCTTCGTTCATCGCCCATAGCAGGCGATCCGCCGCGACGTAGCCGAAGCAGCTCCGCTCCGTCGGCGGCGTGGGATACTTCTTACGCCACGCCTTGACGAACTCGGTCGCTTGCGCGTTCTTCTTCGTGAAGACCTTGTCGCTGTTGTAGTACCACTCCGAGCCCCAGTAGCCGACGCGGTACTCGGGAGGCAGCGCCCAGATCTGCTCGAGCTCGGCGGCCCAGCCCGCCACGGGGAACTCCTTGAGCAGCCCGAACGAGCCGGCCTGTTTCATGAAGTTGACGTAGTCGGCGCCCGCGACCGTGACGATGATGCAGTCGGGTTTGGCCGCCGCGATCTTGGTGATGTAGGGGCTGAAGTCGCTGGTTCCCAACGGCGCGAGATCGTTGGCAAGGATCGTGCCGCCGACGCGCTTGATGACGTCGGCGTAGCCGTTGGCGATGGAGTGGCCGAACGCGTAGTCGGGCGTGACCTCGTACCAGCGTTTGCCGAAGAGCTTGGCGATGGAGAAACCGGTGGCATGCGTCATCATCCACGTGGCGTGGCACGTCATGAACGTGCTCCAGTGGCAATGCTTGCCGACGGCGTCGTCCGTGTGGCCGCCGGCGTCGACGAACGGCACGCCCAGCGCGGCGGCCGCGCCGCCGACGGAGAGGGTGACCGCGCTGCTGACCGTGCCGATCAGGGCCAGCACCTTCTCCTCGTTGACGAGCTTACGCGCCTTGGTGACCGCGACGCCGGGATTGGTCTGGTCGTCCTCGACCAGCTTCTCGACCTTGCGCCCCATGACGCCGCCGCGCCTATTCCACTCCTCCACCGCCATGTCGGCGCCGCGCACCTGATTGAGACCGTCCGCCGAATACGGGCCGCTCAATGAATCGACCTGACCGATCTTGATCGTCTCGGCGGCCTCGCCGAGCCGTGGTATGAAAGCGGGGAGGCCGGCGCTCAGCGCCGCGGCCCCGACGCTCACGCCTTTGACGAATCTCTCACGAGTGATACCGTGATCGGACATCGAGATACCCCCTTCTTCTGTAGGGAGGCCGCCCGAATGGCAACGACAGATTAGCCTGAGTCGCAAAGGGAGAGGCGGCCTCCGGGTGCTTTTTAGCATACCCCGAAACGAGGGCGCTGGGAAGGCTTCCACTCTGCGGGAGCCCGACACACTCCTAGCGCGCGGCGATGAGGATCACGCCGAGGGCGGCGCAAAGGACGCCCGCCCACTGCACCCGGCTCAGGCGCTCGTGCAGCACGATACGTGCCAGCAGCACCGTGCTGGCGGGATAGAGGGAGGTCAGCACGGCCGCGATGGCCAGCAGCGTCTGACGCACCGAGAGCAAGTAGAGCGCGTTGGCGCTCAC
>JAGWST010000249.1 GCA_028869325.1 bacterium
CGGACGGCCGTGGCCGAGATCAGGGACGGTGGCGGGCAGCCTCCTCGAACGCCTGGATGAGCGCGGCCAGATCGACGCGGAGCCGCGAGAGCCGGTCGGGATCCAGCCGAACGAGGGCCTTGGTCATGACCCCATCCGCCACGCCCGGCAAGTACTCGCGCAGACGCTCGCCCTTCGGGGTCAGGCTAACCAGCTGGCGGCGGCCGTCCTTGGGGTCCTCCCGGCGTTTGATCAGACCCGCCCGCTCCATTCGCTTGAGCATTCGGCTCATCGGGGGCCCCTCGACCCGCGCCGCCTTAGCCAGCTCCGCCGGAGAGGTCTCCCCAACATCCCACAATGCCTCCAGGACGGGCCGCTGCGCCGCCGAGGTCCCCAGGACGGCCAATGCCCGGTCCATCGCCTTCCCGATCATTCGCTCGGCCAGCACCACCGCGCGAGCGATCTCGCCCGCCGGGCTTTCCACAGAACTCTCCACAGGCACACCCCCACCTTGCGCACCGGTAATCCACATTCCATCCACATGAACCCCGGCATCGATCGATCGCGACCGCGGTCGCCAACGACCCCGACCCGTATATCGAATCGAACAGAACCCGGGTATCGTGTTGCTTAATTATAACCCGGGTAGGGACTGCGATGCAAGGTTTGGGCTGATTGACCCAAAGGGCCACGAGGGCGGCCGCCCGGCAGCGGAGTCGCCGTCAGCGGGCCGATCGGTACCGCGGGCCGGTTAGGGGGCGGTCGCCTCACATACGGGGGATGCCGGCGCCATGCGCCACCTCATCGCAGACGCTTGGCGGCTCGTGCCGCTCATCGGTAAGAGACGGCGCCGGGGCGCGCGGCTAGGCGACGTAGGAGACGCTGACGGGGACGCCGGCGACCTCGGCCCGCTGAAGGCAAGCCAAGACGGCATCGATCTCGCCTTCCACGGCGATCAGGTCTCCGGCCGTGATGCCGACCGGACCTGCATGGCGCCACAGGACCGTGCGCGCGGTCTCGAGCGCCTGGCGCAGCCGGCCGGGGGTGGTCTCCAGCACGGGCCAATCGCTCTGGGCCGTGGGCGGTATCACTCGCCAGCCCTCGCCGAACTGTGCCTCGTCGTCGAGGAGGGCGTGAGGCACGGCGGCGAGCATCGCGAGGGATTGGCGCTCGCCCGCGCACAGCGGCAGCTCCGACTCTCCCAGGTGCAAGACGAACTCGACGAAGGCCGCATGCTCGACGATGTAGCCGCCGGCGCGCGAGCCGACTGCTACCGAGGCGTGGTTTCCGAAGAACTCCCGGCCATCGTACCCCATCTACCTCGACATTGGACGCGCCGCCGCGAAGGCCCTGGGCGAGGCCGGTAAAGAATACCGCCCGGCGGTTACAGGCCGAACGGAATGCCGAGCTCCGCGGTGAGCTTCTCCAACGCCGTCCACACTTTGACGTGAATCGGCACGCCCTCTGCGCGATGCTTGAGCGTCTTCTCGTGCTCGATCTCACCGGCCACGTAGACGCGCGGCTCGCCGGGAGCCTTCGCGCTGTCTTTAAAGGCGCGCAGCTCCCTATCCATATCGGCCTTGAATGCGGCCGCGTCGCGGAAGCCGTCGACACGGAAGGCGCCGAAGAAATGGCCAATCGCGCCCTGCTTCTCCTGCCCGGGTAGGGGCAGATCGTTGCCGAACATCCCGCCCGAGAGCACGCCGCACATGATGTCGACCAGCAGGCCCAGGCCGTAGCCCTTGTGTCCGCCCAGATCGGTGCCGAAGCCGCCTAGCGGCAACAGCGCGCCGGCCATCGCGGCATCGGGATCGGTGGTGGGGTGGCCGTCCTTGTCGATCGCCCAGCCGGGGAGCAGCGCCTTCTCCTTCCGCTTGTAGACCTCCAGCTTGCCGCGCGGCACGGTGGTGGTAGCGAAGTCGAGCACGAACGCCGGCTCGTTGGCGGCCGGGATGGCGTACGCCCAGGGATTGGTGCCGAGCATGATGTCGCGTCCAAACGTGGGCGCGCCGTAGCGCACGGAGTTGGTCGACGCGATGCCGATCATGTCGTGCGGCAACGCCATCATCGCGTAGTAGCCCGCGATGCCGAAGTGGTTGGAGTTGCGCACGGCGCCGAATGCCGAGCCGTGCTTGCGCGCCTTCTCGATCACCACCTCCATCGCACGCTTGCCGGCGGGATGGCCCAGGCCGTTGCCGGCGTCGAGCAACAGCGTGGTATCCGTCTCACGCACCACCTGCGGAACCGCATTCGGCTGCAGCGATCCCTTGCGGATGCGGTTGACGTAGTACGTCTCCAGCCGCGCGCTGCCGTGCGACTCGATGCCGCGCAGATCGGCGGCTACCAAGACGTCCGCGACCGTCTCCGCATCGGGCTTCGAGACGCCGACCTTCTCCAGCGTGCGCGTGATGACCGAGCGCAGCTTTGCCTCGCTCGTGATGCGATACTCAGTGGTGGCGACTGATTCGGACAACGCATTCCTCCGGGAAGATCGTGCATCGAGCGCCGCGCCCCGCGAGCGCTCAGGAGGATGGCATACCACGCCGGGCTGCGCGGTCCTGGTCCCGGACGGCAACATGCTCCGCATGGCGCAATAGCGGCCAGTGCTCAGAGGTACGCGGCGCCGTGCTCCTCGACGAAGCGCTCGGTCGGCCCCTGCCACTCGATCCTGCCGCTCTCCAAGACGTAGACGCGCTGCGCGTGCCGCAGCGCAAACGTCACGTTCTGCTCCGCGAAGAGCACGGTAAGGCTCAGCTCTCGCCGCATTCGTTCGAAGGCCTCCGAGATGGCCTCCATCACCACCGGCGCAAGACCCAACGTCGGCTCGTCCAGGAGCAGCAGGCGCGGGCGCTGCATGAGCGCGCGCCCAATCACCAGCATCTGCTGCTCGCCGCCGCTCAGCGTGCCGGCGGCTTGGCCGGCGCGCGTCTCCAAGATCGGAAAGAGCTCGAAGACCTGCTCCATCTGCGCCGCCAGCTCACGCAGCGGAAGGTGAAACCCACCCAGCTCCAGATTCTCGCGAACCGTCATGCGCCCGAAGAGCTCGCGCCCCTCCGGGCACATCACGATGCCGGCGCGGGCGATGCTGGCCGGCGCGCGTCCGCGCAGCGCCTCACCGTGCCAGCGTATCTCTCCACGGTGTGGGACGAATCCCGTCACGGCCTTCAGCAACGTCGACTTGCCCGCGCCATTGAGGCCGACCACCGAGACGAACTCGCCGGCGCGGATCTCGATATCCACGCCCTGGAGCGCCTGCGCCTTGCCGTAGAGCACCGAGAGGCCCGAGATGCTCAGCATCATGCCGCCGTCGCCGTTTCCCGCCGCGCGTGCCTCACGACCAACGGTTGCCTTGCCGTCGAGGCTGCCGCCGAAGTAGACCTCGCGCACCTTGGCATCGTCCAGCACCTCGCGCGGGAGCCCTTGCGCGATCTTCCGCCCGGCGTGCAACGCAACGATCCGATCCGCGGCGCCGAAGACGGCTTTGACGTTGTGATCGACGAGCACGATGGCGCGCCCGCTCTCGCGCAGCGAGCGAATCAACGCGGCAAACTGCTCCACCTCGCTGGAGGTCAGCCCGGCGAAAGGCTCGTCGAGCAGCAGCAGCCGGGGATCGCGCGCGATCGCCTTGGCCAGCTCCATCCGGCGCAGCGCCGCGTACGGCAGCACGTCGGGGTGCAGGTCCAACACTGACTCGAGTCCAACCAGCCGCGCGATCTCGCGCGCCCGCGCCTCGATCCGGTGGGCTCCCAGCGCCCGGACCACGGAGTCCGGCAGCAGCGCCAGCTCGATGTGCTCGAGCACCGATTGACGGTGCAGCGGGCGCGAGTGCTGAAAGACGATGCCCACGCCCGCCTTGACGATGCGGTGCGTCGGCCAGCCGGTGATGCGCACGCCCTCCAGCCTCACGCTGCCGCGATCCGCGGCCACGATGCCGACCACCATGCTGAGCGTGGTCGACTTACCCGATCCGTTGGGCCCGATCAAGGCCAAGATCTCGCCCGCGTCGACGCTGAAGTCCACGTCCTGGACGGCGGCGACGCCGCCGAAATGCTTGCAGAGTCCCTCCACCTGCAGCAGGCTCACGCCCGGCGCTCCCCCACGCGGCGGAGCATTCCCACGAAGCCGTCGGGGGCGGCCAGCAAGACGAACAGCGCGATCGCCGCGACGATCAACTGGTTGAGATCACCCAGCGGCCGCAACACCTCGCCGGCCAAGATGAGAAAGACCGCGCCGATGATGGCGCCGACGATCGTGCGCCGCCCCCCGACCACCGCCGCGATGATCACCTGAATCGCCACCCCGACCGCGACCACGGTGCCGACCGACGCCGTGCCCAGGTAGAAGACCGTGAAGGCTCCCGCGAGGCCCGAGAAAAAGGCGCTCACGCCGAAGGCGAAGAGCTTGTACTTCACGACGTTGAAGCCCATCGCCTCGGCGGCGACGCGGTCCTGCCCGATCGCTTGCAGAATGAGCCCCAGCGGCGAGTGGCTGATCCAGTACATCAGCAGCGCGCTCGATACCATGAACGCCAGCGCAACGTCGTAGTTCACCACGGCGTTCACCGAGATCACCGCGGGCACGGCCAGGCCGATCTCACCGCCGGTGAAGCCGGCGAAGATCA
>JAGWST010000250.1 GCA_028869325.1 bacterium
CGGCACCAGCGCTACCTCAACGCGCGGCGCGATCATCGGCCGGGCCTCCCGCAGCGTCCCTGTCAACAGGAACGGCGTCCGCCAGCACGCCGTCCGCAACGTGGGTAAGAGGCCCCAAGCACGCAACGCCCCCTCCGCGTCGCGACGCGCGCGCTCAACGCTGGTCCAGCCCACGGAGGCGAGCACGAGAGCGATCAAGATCACAGCGACGACGAGGGAGAGCACCATGGCGCCGCCTGTTCGCCCCGAAGGCACGGCCACCCCGCAGGGCCGCCAACACGCTCCCCGAATTGCTCGACCGATGGCGCGTGACGTCGCAGAGCGTATCACGGCGGCCGGCATCGCCGTGGGCGCCGCCTTCGTCCTGGGCGGCATCGCCGCCGCGTCGATCCTGGCGCGCGCGCCGCAGAGCGTGCGTGAGGCGATCGCCGCGCCGGTCCCCGTGGTCACCCGGCAAGGCGATTGGGGTCTCCTCCTCTTCACGGCGCTCGCCCTCGCCATCACCGGCGGCTCCGTCGCATACATCTACCTCTTGCGCGAGCTGTGGTACGGCGCGGCGGATGGCAGCACGCCGCCGCGCGCGATGCTCACCGCCATCCTGGGCACATCGGCGCTGGCCGCGCTCTGCGCCGCCAGTTTTCCCGTCGTCTTCTCCTCCGATATCTACGCCTACGGCTGGTACGGCGATCTCGCCGCGCACGGCATGAGCCCCTACGTGCACGCGGCCGTCGCACCGCTCGATGCGCTGATGGGCGCCGCCGTCGCGCAGTGGGGCAATCCGCCGCCGATGAGCGTCTACGGCCCGCTCTTCACGTGGATCTCGGCCGGCATCGTGCGCCTCACCGCGCCGTTGGGAGCCGTGGGACAGCTCGATGCGTTCCGAACGCTGGCTATCGCCGCGCTCTTGCTCTGCTCGGCGCTCGCCTTCGCGGCGACGCAAGGATGGGAGCTGCGCAGGCGCCTGGTGCTCTGCGCCGGGATCGCCCTCAACCCGGTCGCCATCTGGTCGTGCGCCGAGGGCCACAACGACGCTCTGATGCTGGCCGTGATCTTCGCCGGCATCGTGCTGGTGCGCCGCCGCCGTCTCACTGCCGGCGCCGCCGCGATCGCGCTCTCGATGCTGGTGAAGGCCACCGGCATCGCCGCCGCGGTGCTCCTAGTGATCGACGCGCACGCCCATCGCGGCGCCGGCGCGCTGCGGCGGGCGATCCTCGGCGCTACGGGAGGATTGCTCGCGGTAGCGCTGCTCTCGATCCCGTTCGAGCACGGCGTTGCGGGGGTGCTGCTGCCGCATGCGCACTATGCGCCGACGTTCTCGCCGCAATGGATGGTCTGGAAGATCTTGGCGCAGCTGCTGCCGGAGAGTCTGCCGGCGATGGCGATCGGCTGCACGCTGGTGGTACTCGCTGGGGGGGCGATCGCGCTGCGCGGCCTGCGCATGGCCCAAGCGGGCGAGCGCAGCGGCTACGCGGTGATCGCGCTGGCGGCCTGGCTGGTCTTCCCCAATGCCTATCCGTGGTATGGCCTGTGGATGTTGCCGCTGGCGCTGGTGGCAATCGACTCGCGTGCCGGCTTAGCCGTGCTGGCGCTGACGCTCACCAGCGCGATCCGCTATGTCTTCGACGCCGCCTACGGCCCCGGTCACCCCGCATACAATCTGGTTGCCGCGCTGCTCCAGTACGCGTTGCCCTTGCTCGTGCTGGCCGGTCCGCCGGTGCCGCTGCGCGCCCAGCTGCAATCGGTCGTCGAACACGAATGAAGGTTTCGCGCCGCGCACGAAACCGCTCCCGGAGGGACTTTGGAGGAACCAGGGTCCCCGCCAGGCCTGCGAGATGGGGATGAACTACCAGACGATTCGCCTCGAGCGCCCCGGCGAGGGCTATGCTGTGCTCACGCTGGCGCGCCCCGAGGTGCGTAACGCCGTCTCGCCGCAGATGATCGAGGAGCTGCGCGACGCGATCGACGCGCTCGCGCGCGACCAAGGGATGCGCAGCGTGATCCTGCGCGGCGATGGCGCGACCTTCTGCTCCGGCACCGATCACACGATCTACGCGGAGCGCGCTCGCAGCGGCCAAGCCTTTCACCTCTCGCGCGAGATGCAGGGCGTGCTGGACGCTCTCTGGACCGCGCCCTGCTTCGCGATCGCCGCCCTCGACGGCGATGCCGTCGGCGGCGGTCTGGAGGTCGCGCTGGCCTGCGACTACCGCATCGCCCGCCCCGAGGCCCGCCTGGGCGCTGACCAGATCGAACTCGGACTGATGCCGGCTTGGGGCGGACGCACGCGGCTGGTGCGCACCGTCGGCCGCTCGCGCGCGCTGGAGCTGATGCTCAGCGGGCGTCTGGTCGCCGCGGGCGAGGCCGCGCGCTACGGCTTGGTCGACGAGATCGCCGACGACGCGCTCGCGCGCGCAACCCAACTGGCGGTGGCGATCGCGCAGCATCCCGCGGAGTGCGTGCGCGCCATCGAGGAGCTGGTGAGCTTGGAGGAGAGCTCCAGCCACTCCGCCGACCTGGAACGCGAGGCGCGCCGTTTCGCCGAGCTTTGGGAAGGCCCGTCACGGCGCGCCTTCGCGGAGCGCTGGCGATCGACGCTGGATCGCCGAGGAAGGCTCTAGCCCTCGATCGCGATCCTCTTCGGCGCGGTCTTGCCGTTTGTGATAGACTCGGTGAGCCGATGCCCACGCTCGCCCCCGCCCTCCTGCGGGCCCTTCCCAGCTCCAGCCGCCCCCTCGCCGCGCTCGCGGATCGCCTGCGCGACCACCGCGGCCATTTCGCGCTCGCCGAGACGGTGGCGGCGGCCCGCCCCTACCTGCTCGGCGGCCTCTACGCCGCCTTGGGCGGCCAGATGCTGGTCGTCACCCCAACCACCGACGTCGCGGAGCGCACCTACTCCGACCTCACCTACTGGCTGGCCGACAAGGTGGAGGAGCTCGCTCTGCTCCGGCCCTACGACGAGGAGATCGGCTCGCTGGATAACCCGACGGAGCGCGCGGCGCGCATGGCCGCCTTGGGGCGCCTGGCCGCGGGGGAGCCCTCCTTGGTGGTCGCGCCTTTGGCGGCCCTGCGCCAAGCGCTGGCCCCGCCACAGGTCCTGCGTGAGGAGCGCATCGCCATCGCCGAGGGCGGACCGCTTGACTTCGAGGCGACCCTCGCGCAGCTCCATCGGCTAGGCTACCGGCGTGTCGAGGTGGTCTCCGCCGCCGGCGAGTACGCCGTGCGCGGCGGCATCTTGGACCTCTTCCCGCCGCAGCAGCCGCTGCCCGTGCGCATCGAGTTGTGGGGCGACGAGGTCGAGGAGATCCGCGCCTTCGAGATCGAGTCGCAACGCTCGACGCAACGCCTCTCCAGCGTGAGCGTGGAC
Source organism: bacterium (assembly GCA_028869325.1). Classification (GTDB taxonomy): domain Bacteria; phylum Vulcanimicrobiota; class Vulcanimicrobiia; order Vulcanimicrobiales; family SCRA01; genus SCRA01. Next base: position 3,362 of record JAGWST010000250.1, read on the forward strand.
GCTTGGCACGAAGTGCTGCGCGATCAGACGCTGCGTGCCCACGTACAGGAGCGCGCGACGGGCGAGGAGGGCGTGATCTCCGCCGTGCGCGCCTTCCTTGCCGCGGGGCACGACATCCCCACGGCGTGGACGAGCCTCGCCTACGCACAGCCGGCGACGCTACTGGACTACTTCGACGCGCGCGCCGTGGTGGTGCTGGAGGAGCCCGCCATCTTGGCCTCGCTCGAGCGCGCCGTCGAAGAGGAGCGCGCGCGCGGACGTATGCGCACGATCGCCGAGGCCGAGGGCGAGGGTCAGCTCTCCGTCGACGAGGCGCTGATCGCCGACGTGATGCTGGCCGGGCTGGAGGCGCCGCGACCCACGCTTGGGTCGATGGAGGGCGCGCTCCGCGCGCGGCCGCTGCTGACGATTCCCGGCGGCATCGAGGCGGAGCATCCGGCGTGGCTGCCGCCAGCATTGGAGACGTACGCCCTCGGCTGTGCCAATGCCGAGCACTTCAACCGCTCGATCGACCTCTTCTTGACCGCGGCGCGCGAGTGGCTGGCCGCCGGCGAGACGCTGGCGATCGTGAGCACCGGGGCGACGCGCATCCGCGAGCTGCTGCGCGGTGCCGGCCTGGAGCCCGATCAGACGCCGGCGCATCTGCACCTGCGCTCCGTCGCCGGCGCGGGCGCGGCGCTGCGCGCGCACCTCTTCGTCGACCACGGCAGCATC
>JAGWST010000251.1 GCA_028869325.1 bacterium
CCTTCGAGGCTCACGCCCAGGAAGCGCGAGAGCAGCACGTGCTCCGCCGTCATCGTCACGTTCGTCTCCAGCTCGCCGGACCACCAGCCCGCCGCGTCCTGACGCTCCAGGAGCCACTCCACGGCCGCGCTCAAGGCACTCTGCAACGCTCTCCCTCTCGCTCGCTCTTCAGCAGTTGGCCCGCGGCGGCTCGGCCGCTGCGCACGGCCGCCTCCATCGTATCCGGCCAGCCCGTCGCCGTCCAGGAGCCGGCGATCGCGAGGTTTGGCAGCGTCGTGGCGGCCCCGGGGGCACGCAGGCCGGGCGGCGCGGCGAACGTGGCCTCGAGATTGCGCGTGACCGCGCTGCTCTGCAGCGCCGCGCCGCGCAGCGCCGGCACGGCGCGCAGCACCTCGCACCACGCTCGCTCCACCAGCTCCACCGTGCTGCTGCGAATCTGCTCCGTGGCGGCGCTGATGCTGCAACAGAGATAGCCTGCGCCCTTCTCGAAGATCCATTGGACCGGCGAGTCGATCAGCGCCGCGAAGTCGAATCCCGCGTGCCCGCGATCGTGCCAGAGGTGAACGTCGATGATCGGGCGCGCCCGGAACTCGCGCAGCGCCGGCAGACCCAGGCGCTCCGCGTCGCCGGCCATACGCTCCAGCTGCGGCGGCGTGAGCGCGAGCACGACACCGTCGAAAGGCCGCATCCCTTGCGGCGTAACGACGCCGCGCACCGCGCCGCCCACGGCGTCGAACTCCAGACCGGTCACCGGCGTCCAGAGATGGACCGCCGCCAGGCCCCGGGCGGCGGCCACGGCGATCTGCGCCAGCGGCACCGTCGAGAAGCCGAAGCGCGCCGCGAGCGGATCGCCGAGAAATGCCGTCGAGAGCACGAAGAGCGCCTCATCGGCGGCCATCTCCTCCAACCTCGCGTTGAGCGCGGGCACGAAGAATGGCTCCCAGAAGCAGCGGATCGCCGCCCGATCCTGCCCGTGTCGCGCCAACCAAGCCGCGAACGTGCCCGTTTGCGCGCGCGGCTCACGCGCCGCGGCGGCCAGCGCGCGCGCGATGCCAAGCTTCGCGCCCCAGCCGAGGTGGCGATAGCCGGCGAACGAGAGGAGCAGGTGCCATGGTGCCGGCAGCGATGCGGCGCGCAGACGGCTGGAGCGCGCGTCTCTGTCTAGTACCAGGACGTCGAAACGCTCCTGAACGCGCAGCGCGTGGCCCATCTGGGCGCGCTCGACGAAGCCGATGAACTCCTCGCAGCACGCCAGGAAGACGTGCTGGCCGTTGTCCACCTCGCGGCCGCCGACCTCAAACGACGTCGCGCGGCCGCCCAGCAGGCGGCTGCGCTCGAAGAGCTCCACCTCGCAGCCCGCTCGCGTGAGCTCGTCCGCGGCGGCCAGACCTGCCAAGCCGCCGCCGACAACCGCTATCCTCGCCAGATCCATGAAGCGACCACGACGCCCAACTTCTCCAAGCGTGAGAGCGATGCGCGGCCGGAGAGCGGCAGATCGGGGTCTCGCTCGATGCGATCGAGAATGCGCTGGTAGATGCCGGCCATCGTCTGAACGCAGATCGCCGGCCGGTGCGGAATATCCGCAGTCACCCGAATGCCTTTGGCGTAAAGCTCTCTGGCGCGCCGCGCCTCGAACGCCACCAGCTCCCGCCAGCCCTCGCTCGCTGACCCGGAGAGCAGCCCCTCCTCGCCGACGCCGAAACGCCGCAGATCTTCCTGCGGCAGATAGATGCGTCCCATTGCCGCGTCTTCGCGGACGTCGCGCAGAATGTTGATGAGCTGAAGCGCCAGACCCAGATCGTCGGCGTGCTCCAGCGCCACCGGATCGCGGAAGCCGAAGACGCGCACGCACATCCGGCCCACCACCGAGGCTACCAGCCGGCAGTACTGCGTGAGCTCCTCCCAGCTCTCGTAACGCGTGCGGTGGAGGTCCATCGCTACGCCGTCGATCAGCGCTTGGAGCTCGTCCTCCGGTATCTCGTAGCGCTCCACGGCGCCGGCCAAGACGTGCATGACCGGATCGGCGAACGAGCCTTGCATGCAGCGCCGCACGCGCTCGCGCTGCGCGGCGAGCTGGGCGTCGCGATCGCAGCGCGCGGCCCCATCGGCGACATCGTCGACTTGGCGCGCAAAATCGTAGAGCGCGTAGATGGCGATACGCTGATCGGCCGGCAGCGAGATAAAGCCCCAGTAGAAGTTCTTGGCCTCCTGCCGGGCCATGCTCTGACAGAAGCGCTCCGAGGCGCGCAGATCCCAGAGCGGCGCTTCAAACGGCTTCGAATTCGACAGCACGGCGACCTCCACGCTTGAAGGGCAATAGGGTTCGCAACAGCAACCGTAGTTTCTTGGGCGTCGAGACGCGCGGGCGCAGTCGATCGGTTCGGCAGTCGACGCGCTCGATCGCCTCGATGATCTCCAAACCACCCAAACGATAGAGACGCACCTGCCGGCGCAGCGCCGAGGGCACCATCGTCTCGAGCTCCAGGCCCGAGTCCAGCAGCCTGCGAGCGCGCTCGCAGTGCGCGTGCACCGCGCCGGCGACGCCCGCGCTACGCACCTCCCATTCCAGCAAGTACGAGCGCCCCTTCCGCGCGTCCCAACTCACGTCTTGCGCGAAGTTGGCAAGCTGGAGGCCGATGCAGACGTCATCGGAGAGCCGTTCGGCGGCCGCATCTCTCAAACCGAAGACGCGCAGCACCATGCGCCCGACAGGCGCGGCGGAGAGCATGCAGTAGGCACGCAGCTCCTCCCACGTGGCATAGCTCGAGACACCCTGGTCCTGGATATTGGCTTGGATCAATGCCAGAAACGGCTCAGGCTGCAGCCGATGCGCCTCGATCGTCTGGCGCAGCGCGACCAGCACGGGGTGGATCGGCATTCTCCCCTTGAAGAGATCGCCGACCTCCTGCCGCCAACGCTCCAACCGGGGAATCGCCGCGGCCCCGCTCTCGTCGCCCAGATCGTCCGTCGTGCGAGCATAGGCATAGATGCGCAGCAAGTCGCGGCGCAGGCGGCTCGCGCGCGGCAGCCCCGAGACGACTAGGAAGTTCTCGTAATGCCGGCGGGTGAGCAGACGGCAGTAGGCGTCTGCGGCGGCGACCTCGCCGTATTCGCTCATCGGGGCTCCGCCGTTCGATCGCTCACGCGCGTCAGCCTCGCTGTGGAACGGAGCTCCGCCAGCGTGCGGGCGCCGGTGCAGAACATCGCGATGCGCAGCGCCTCCACAAGCTGGCGTGCGAGATCCCGGGCCGCGTCTTCGCCCTCCGCGGCGGCACGCAAGAACGGGCCGGCGACGCCCACGAGGTCTGCTCCCAGCGCCACCGCTTTGGCGACCTCCACGCCGTCGTGTATCCCACCGCTGGCGAAGAGACGCCCTCGCGGCGCGACGCGCCGCGCTTCGCGCAGGCTCTCCGCGGTCGGGATTCCCCAGCCGGCGAACGCGGCGGCGACTCGGCGGCGCCAGGGCTCGGCGATGCGGTAACGCTCGACCTCGCTCCACGAGGTGCCGCCGGCGCCGGCGACGTCGACGGCCGCCACACCCGCGGCGAAGAGCGCAAGCACGGTGTCGGGCGCCATCCCCCAGCCCACCTCCTTGACGACGACCGGCACCTCCAAGTGCGCGCAGAGATTGCCGATCGCCTCGAGCAGACCTTGGAAACACGTATCGCCATCGGGCTGCAGCGCCTCTTGCAACGGGTTGAGATGCAGCATCAGCGCATCGGCGCCCAGCGTCGATACCAGCCGGCGGCACGCCTCCACGCCGTAGCCTCTCTTGAGCTGCACGGCCCCGAGGTTGGCGAAGAGCAAGACGCCCGGCGCCACCGACCGCACCTCGAAGGTGTCGATGAGCTCCGGCCTCTCCAGCAGCGCACGACCCGAGCCCAACCCCATCGCGAGCTGGCACTCCTGTGCAACGCGCGCCAAGCTGCGGTTGAGCAGGCGCGCCGCCTCCGTGCCGCCCGTCATGCACGAGATCAGGATCGGAGCCGCCAGCGGCCTTCCGAATATCTCCAGCGATGCATCGACAGCGGCGAAGTCCATCTCGGGGAGCGCGCAGTGCGCGAAGCGGTAGGCGTCGAAGCCATTGCCGACGCCCTTTGCGCGCACATCCTCCTCGATGTTGATGCGGATATGCTCGGCTTTGCGCGCGGAGGTCCGACCGTCGCTCTGCGCCATTGCGTCGCCGTCTTGGAGATCAGCCGAAGCTTCGCGCATACGTCGTTGCACCCTCATTTTAAGCAAGCGACCCCTCGCCTTGCGGCAAGCCCTGTCCTGAAAATTCTACCCATCGCGGGCGACGAGTCTGTGGGAGCGCGCGTGAACATTTCCCGCACCGAACGCCAAACGCCTCGGCGGCGGGCAGGACTTTCGTCGGGTCACGGAACACCTCGACCTGCCTGCGGGCGCCGCACGACCATTCCCCGTGGCCACGCTGCCACGTTCCAGAAAGGAACGCTCCCCATACCCGGCATCTGGGTCGCCGCATGTTGAGGAGACTGCTCCGCGCGAAGACGTATCTCGGCGTCCTTCTCGCCGCTGCATTTCTCTTCGGCGCAGCCGGCACCGCCGTCCCGCCGGAGACGACTCCCAATCCTCCCGATGTCGATCACGTCATCGATCAAGTAGCCGCGCTGCACTCCGAGGTCCGCTCCTATACCTTCGACCTGCGGCTGCACATCGTGCTGCGAACGTTTCCGTGGGTGCGCTTCCGCCTCAAGGGCGCCGGCGCGTATCAGAAGGACGGCCCGTACGTGCTGGAGATCGCCAACATGCCGGGATTCGCCAAGAGCTACGGACACGTGAGCCTTGCCTACCTCGACCCGCAGACGTGGTCGAAGGATTATACCATGAGCGTCTCTCGCCGCAGCGGCGACACCGTGGTCCTCCTCTTGCACGATCGTAAGAAGAGCGCCCTCCGCGAGGCGCTGGCCACGTTCGACATGCGATCCGGGCTGCGCGAGATCGTCTGGCGCTACGACTACGGCGGGGTGATCGATCTGACGTTCGCGCCCGACAAGGACGCGGGCTACGCGCTGCCGGGAACGCTGGATGCCGACATCGTCATGCCGCAGTACCACGCCAAGGCGCACGCGGACTTCACCAACTACCGCGTGGTGACCGGCGGCGACCATCTTGCACAGACGAGCGAGGCGGATGGCCGGTGATTCGGCGCGCCCGCTCTCGCCGCTCTGGGGCGTCCCCGTACGGCTAGCGAGCGTCGTCTCCGTCGCGCTCTACCTCGCCTGCGCATATCGCATCCGCCGCTGGGGGCAGTTGCCGGCGCGGCGCGGGCCGACGCTGGTGGTCGCCAACCATCAGCACGATCTCGACGACCTGGCCGTCGTCAGCCACCTAAACCTTCTGCGCTCGTGGCGCGACCCCGTCTACACGCTCTCCTCGCGCCGCCAATTCGAGCCCGGCTTCATGGCCCTGCGTATCCCCTGGCTGGCGCCGCTGCTGCAGCAGTATAATCCCGCCGCGCTCTTCGGCGTGCTGGGCATGCTGCCGATCGAGAACGAGCTGACGACGCGGGCGCTGGCCAACGTCGCATGGGCCGTCCACCGCATCGCCGGCGACGTCGCTCTCTCGAGCATCTTCTCCAGCGCCGCGCTGGAGCGGCTGAGCGTGAACGACGTGCGCGCCTCGCAAGTCTTTCGCGGATCGCACTTCGCCTGCTTCCAGCGCCGGGCGCGGCTCTCCGAGGTCCACGAGCCCTACCGCTCGGCGTTGATACGCGAGCTGCGCGCGCAGGTGGAGGAGGACCTCGCACACGCGGAGAGTCTTCTGCGCCGCGGCGCGACGATGTACCTCACGCCCGAGGGGCGCGCGACCACGGACGGCCGCCTCAACCGGTTTCGTGGCGCCTACACGCGCTTCGCGCCGATCGCCGACGTCTACCTCGCCGCGGTCAGCTTCGATCCGTTCCTTGGCCGCAGGCTCTCCATGCTCTATCGCATCCTGCCCTTGCACGCCGGCGCGGCGGTAGAGGAGGCGCTCTGCGCGGCGCGCCCGGTCACCGTCAGCCAGCTGCTGGCGGAGTGGCTGGGCCAGCGGCGTTCGCCCTTCTCGGCGGCGGAGGCCTGTGCGGCACTGAGCGGCCGGCTGCAGACGCTCCCCCCCACGCTCTTCGTCGACCCGCTCCTGCGCCGCGCATTCGAGCGCGTCGTTCGTGGCGCGCTGGCGACGATGTCGCGCATCGGCGTGCTGGTACCCTGCGACCGAGGCTTCACGCTCGCCGAGCGGCGCACGCATCGCAGCTTTCCGCACGTCGACGATATGATCGCCTACCAAGCGCGCTTCTTCGAGCAGACGCTGCGCGCCGCGAATCACCTGCACGCCGGCGCCCAGCGCAAGGCGCCGCCCGCGTGAAGGCGGTGATCATCACGGCCGACGACTTCGGCGCCTCGCTCTCCGTGAACGAGGCGATCGAACGTGCCCATCGTGACGGAATCCTCGGCTCCGCCAGCCTCATGGTCGCCGCCCCCGCGGCGGCCGACGCCGTGCGCCGGGCACGCGCCATGCCCGGGCTGCGGGTGGGCCTGCACGTCGTCGTCGTCAATGGGCGCCCCGTGCTCCCGGCGGAGCAGATTCCCGACCTGCTCGCGGCCGATGGCCAGTTCGGCACGCACCTCTTTCGCGCCGGCGTGCGCTTCTTCTTCAGCCCGCGCGTGCGGCGCCAGCTGGAGGCGGAGATCCGCGCGCAGTTCGCGGCATTTCAGGCGACCGGCCTCACGCTCGATCATGTCGACGCGCAGAATCACCTGCACGTGCATCCCACGCTCTTCGCCTTGATTATCGCGGTGGGGCGCGAGTATGGACTGCGCGCCGTGCGTCTGCCGTACGAGCCGTTCCTGATCTCGTGGCGGGCAGCCGGCGATGGCTTCTGGATGCGCTGCGGATATGCGCTGCTGCTGGCACCGTGGCTGCACCTGATGAGGGCGCGGCTCCGTCGCGCGCGCGTGCTCTCCAGCGATTTCACCTTTGGGGTCAACGATGCCGGGCGGATGACGGCCGCGCGCGTGCTGCGGCTGCTGCCCCGGCTGCCGGAGGGCGTCTCCGAAATTCTCTTCCACCCCGCCCTCGGCGCTTGGGCCGGCGCCTCACCGGCGACGCGCGGCTACGCTTGGGCGGACGAGCTGGACGCGCTGACCAATCCGCTGGTGGCGGCGGCACTCGAGCGCCACGGCATTCGCCGCCTCACCTTCGGCGAGCTGCGGGGAGACGATGGCGCATAGCGCGCTCGCGCTTCTGACCGCCGCCGCGCTGATCGCTGATCTCCTAGCCGTCGCCTATGCGCTCTTCGCGCTGGCGCGCGTCATGGGCCATCGTGGCGGGGCCGGCAAGCCGTCGGCGCACACGCCGGCGGTCAGCGTGCTCAAGCCGCTGCACGGCGGGGACTTCGAGCTCTACGAGAACCTGCGCTCCTTCTGCGAACAGGAATACCCCGCATTTCAAGTGATCTTCGGCGTGCACGACGATGGCGATCCCGCGCTACCCATCGTCGAGCGTGTCATGCGAGCCTTCCCCGAGCGGGATCTGACGCTCGTGATCGGCGGCACCGCCGATCACGCCAACCCGAAGGTCCAGAACTTGGCGAACATGCTGGGCAGCGCCAAGCACGAGATCCTCGTCATCGCCGACAGTGATATGCGCGTCGATCCTTCGTACTTGCGCGCCGTGGTCGCCCCGTTCGCGGCGCCGAATGTGGGGGCCGTTACGTGTCTCTACTGCGGCGAACCGTCACCGGGGATCCCCTCGGCGCTGGCCGCGATGCACCTGCAAGAGGAGTTCGCGCCCTCGGTGCTGGTGGCCACGGCGCTGCAAGGGCTGCGCTTCTGCCTGGGCGCGACGATGGCCGTGCGAAGCAGCCTGCTCACGGCGATCGGGGGCTTCGCCGCGCTGGGCCCATATCTGGCCGACGACTACATGCTGGGCAAGCTCGTGCGCGAGCGCGGGCGGCGCGTGGCTCTCTCGCCCTACGTCGTGCGCAACGTGATCGCGGAGCCGTCGTTCGGCGCGCTGTGGCGCCACGAGCTGCGCTGGGCGCGAACCATCCGTATGCTCCGGCCGCTGGGCTACGCCTGCTCGTTTCTGACCTTCGGGATCAGCCTGGCGCTGATCTATCTGTTGCTGGCGCGCGGCGCCCCGCTTGCGATCGCGCTGTTGGGCGCCGCGCTGGTGATTCGCCTCGCGTTGCACGGCGCCGTGCCGGCTGCCTTGCCCGGCGCGGCGCGCCTGCCGCTGTGGCTGGTGCCCGTGCGCGACGTGCTCTCCTTCGCGGTCTGGGCGGCCGGCCTCGCCGGAGCGAAGAGCACGTGGCGGGGGCGCCGGATCTCTATTCGGCGCGACGGCAAGATCGGAGTCTAGGGGCGACCTAGGCCAGCGTGTGGAGCTCCTCGCCCGTGAGGCGCAGCCGCGCGGCAGCGAGGTTCTCCTCCAGGTGAGGCACCGAGGAGGTGCCGGGAATCGGCACGATCGCCGGCGAGCGTTGCAGGAGCCAGGCCAGGGCGACCTGATTCGGCGAGGCGTCGTGCGCGCGTGCGATGCGCATCAATCGCTCCTGGCTTGCCAACGATCCCGCCCCAAGCGGCGACCAGGGGAGAAACGCCATGCCTTCCCGCTCGCAGAGGTCCACGATCCGATCCGACTCCAGGTGGTCGTTGACGTTGAAGCGATTCTGCACGGAGGCGATCGGCACGATCCTGCGCGCGCGCTCGATATGCTCCCGGGTGACGTTCGAGAGGCCGAGGTGGCGAATCTTTCCCTGCTCGCGAAGGTCGGCAAGTGCCGAGATCGACTCTTCAAAGGCGACGCGATGGTCGGGGACGTGAAGCTGGAAGAGATCGATGCGCTCGAGCCGCAGACGGCGCAGACTCCCCTCCAGCGCCTCGCGCAGATGCCGCGGCGAGCCCGCGTGCAGCCACTGGTTGGGCCCCGAGCGCGTCCAGCCGGCCTTGGTGGCGATCACCAGGTCGCCCGGATACGGATAGAGGGCCTCGGCGATCAACTCCTCGCTGACGCTGGGGCCGTAGGAGTCCGCCGTGTCGATGAGGTTCACGCCCAGCTCGACGGCACGCCGCAGTACGGCGAGCGCGCCGGCGCGGTCCTTCGGCGGCCCCCAAACCCCCGGGCCGGTGATCCGCATCGCCCCGTATCCCACGCGGTTGACGGTCAGATCGCCCGCGATCGTCAGCGCGCCGGCACTCGCGGCGTGGATAACCCCATGCGGACGCGCTGGCTGCAAGATCAATCACCCACTGGGCGCGCGGCGAATCGCTCCACCGCGAAGGCGTCGATGGGGTGAGGCGTCTTGCCGTCGATGGCGAGATCGGCCACGATCTCTCCGACGATCGGGCAGAACTTGAAGCCGTGGCCGGAGAAGCCGCCGGCCACGACGACGTTGTGGTGCGCCGGATGCCGGCCGATGACGAAGTGCTCGTCCGGGGTCATCGTGTACATGCAGACCTTCGACATCAGATGCCGGCCGGCGCCGTCTGGAATCCAGCCCTTGAAGACCTGCGCGAAGGTGGCAACGTCTTCTGCCGAGACGGTGCGGTCGATGCTCCGCAGCTCGGTATACTCCGTGCTGTGGTGAAAGGCCGCCTTCAGCCCTTGGTCCGGCAGGAGCGGCATGCCGTAGAACATCGGCACGCCCTCGCGATGGAGGATATAGACGGGGAAGCGATCCGGGGCGAAATCCTCTGCGTGTGCGATCGGCTCGAACCAGTGCATGACGTTGCGCTCGATCTTCAGCGGCAGGTGCAGATCGGCGGCGATCTCTCCGAGCCACGCGCCGGCCGTGATGACCAGCGTTTCCGCCTCGATGCGCTCCCCGGCCGCCGTCTCCAGCTCGACGCCATGCTCCGCCGCGCGCCACGCCCGCAGCGCGGTGCCGAAGCGCGCCTCCGCTCCGGCCTCGGTTGCCCAGCGCAAGTGGGCCAGCACGCAGGCCTCTGGAAAGAGCACGCCCGCCGGCTCCTCGTAGAGCGCCACTTCGTTCTGCAGCGGATGGAGCACGGGAAAGCGCCGCCGAATCTCCGCGGCGCTCAGCATCTGGTGGGGAAGTCCGTTCTCTCGAGCGCTGCGCAGGGCGCCCGCCACCACCTCCGACTCTGGAAAGCCTGCCATCAGGCCGCCCGTACGGAGCATCAGGCGCTCTCCGGAGCGGCGCTCGAGATCACGCCAGAGCTCGTAGACGCGCAGCAGAAGCGGCACATACGATGGATGCTCGAAGTACGCTTGCCGGATAATGCGCGAGCCGCCGTGCGAGGAGCCCAAGGCGTGCGCCGGGCCGAACTGCTCCAACCCCACGACGCGCTTGCCGCGCGCCGCCAAGTGGGCCAGAGCGGCGCTTCCCATGCCGCCTAGGCCCACGACCACGGCATCGTA
>JAGWST010000252.1 GCA_028869325.1 bacterium
CCGGCCACCACCACGCCCGCGCGCAGCAGGGTGCCGAGACGATTCATCCCCCGGCTCCGCGCGCGGCCCAGGCGCCGCTCGTACATGCCGCCTTCGCCGCCCCAGGCCGCATCGAACTGGGGCTGCATCGAGAGATGGATGCCCAGCCGCGCACAGCGGACGATCTGCTCGGGCGAGAGCATCTCCGCGTGCTCGATGAAGTGGCGCGTGCGCGGCGAGCGCCTGCCCGAGAGCGCGCGCTCGATCGCGGCGATCGCCTGCTCCGTCGCGCGATCGCCGATGGCGTGCACTCCGGCCGAGATGCCGTGCGCCTCCGCGGCGGCAAAGTAGCGCTCCACCTCCTCGTCGTCGTGGAAGAGGGTGCCCTCGCCGCCGCAATCGGCATAGGGCTCGCGGACCGCCGCGGTGCGGCTCCCGATCGAGCCGTCCAAGAAGACATCACCGCCCACGTAGCGCAGTCCCAGCCGCGCGACACTCTCGACGTCCAGCGTGCAGAGCTTCCAGTGCAGCTTACGCTCGAACTCCGGGGCCGCCTCGCGCGCCAGCGCGGCGAGCACGGCCATCTCGGACGCAAATGCCTCGACGCCCTCGAAGCCCACCAGTTGGAGGTGCAGGTGCAGCGCCCCGCGGCGCAAGGCCTCGTGCAGAGCGTTGCGCTCGGCGTCGCGGCGGGCCGTCTCCGGCAGGGCGGCCATGTACGCCGCCTGCGCGCGCCAGTTGGCATCCAAGAAGAGGCGCCCCGTCGGCGTGCCGCCGGCGGCGCGCTCGACGCCCGTGAGCTCGCGCGGCAGATCCAGCCACGCCAGCGTCTTGCGATTGACGACACAGGAGTGGCCGTCGACGCGCACCAGCATCGCCAGGCGCTCGGGAAAGGCCGCCTCCAGCGCGCGCGCGTCGGCCTCACGGCCATCGCGCCAGCCTGCATCGTCGTACTGGCCGGCAAAGATCATCGCGCCATCGGGGATCGCTCCGATACGATCGGCGAACTCCTGATGACTCCGCACGCCGGCCAGGCTGCGCGCGCCCAGAAACCAACCGCTGTCGGTGAGATGGAGGTGGCAGTCCGCGAACGCCGGCAGCAGCGTCTTTCCCTGGAGATCGACGCGCGCCAGGCCGGCGCCCGCGAGACGCTCGCCCAAGGCCGCGATACGCCTCCCCTCGATCACCATCTCCGCATGGCGGCGGTAGGCACCGGTCGCTGGATCGAGCGCGTAGATGCGCCCGTTTTCGAGGTGGAGCGGAGCTGGTGCCATGGCCGAGCCTTCGCGCCGCGCGCCGCTATCCCGCTCGCTCCCTCGCGATACGCAGCGTCACCAGGGCGGCGCCGATCATCCGCTCCATGGCGGCGGCGATGGTATCCCAGCTCTGCGCGCGCGCCGCGGCCGCGGCGGCGCGATCCCGTTGCGGGCTCTGCCGCGCGTGGAGACACGCGCGCGCGAACTCCTGAGGCGTGCGCGCGACCGTCACCAGATCGCCGTAGCGCTCGATCACGTCGGGAACTGCGGTGGTCACGACCGGCTTGCCGGCGGCGAAGTACTCCAGCAGCTTGGTCGGCGAGATGCTGCGTGTCGATGCATTGAGCGCGAAGGGCATCAGCGCGACGTCGAAACCGGCGATCCAGCGCGGCAGCTCGCGGTACTCGACCTGGCCGGCGTAGTGCACGTTCGGCCCACTGGGCAGCGCGCGAGGATCGATCTTTGCCACCGGGCCGTCGAGCACCACGTGACTCTGCGGTAATGCGGCGAGCGCTCGCACGATCTCGAGATCGATGCGCTCGTCGATGACGCCGGCATATCCGTAGACGCGGCCGCGCAGCAGCGCCGGCGCCGCGTGAGGCGCCGCCGTGCGCGCCGCGGCGAAGTGGGCGAACTCGACGCCGCTGGGGAGGCAGTGCACCTTCGGGCCATGACCGGCTCGCGCGCGGTAGAGCGAGTGCCCGCCGCAGAAGACGACGTCGGCGCGCTCCAGCAGCGTGCGCTCTCGCTCGCGCATTCCCGGTGGGGCGAAGGCGAACGACGAGAGATCGTCCATGCAATCGTAGATCAGCGGCGCAGACGGGAACGCATCGGCCAACTCCAGCATCATCGGTGTATAGAGCCAGAGCAGCGGAGCCCCCGCGCCCATCTCGGCCAAGCGTGCGCGCAGGAAGTCGACGGCGCCCGGAGCGATGCGTGAGGCGAGGTATGGCCCGTCGGCGTCGACCACGGGCCGCACGACGGTCAGGTTGGGCGCGGGATGATCGACGTCGAAACGGCTGGGGCCCGAGGCGAAGAGCGGCTCCTCCAACACGATCACCGGCACGTGCCGCGCGATGCGCGTGAGCAGATGCTGGGGGCGCTGATAGACGCTGCGCCAGCGAAGGTGCAGCGCCACCACCACGGCGTCCGCGAGCGGCCTCACGCGACGGTGCGCCCGCGGATCAAGCGCTCCTCGCCCTCCCACCAGCCGGGTGCGTAGGTCTCCGGCTCCCGGCCGCGCACGAGGCGCTCCACCAGCGCCGTCAAGGCCGTGCGCTGCGGGACGCGATCGGGGGCGGCGAAGGTGAAGACGCCATCCTCCCGATAGCCCTCGCGCTCGCGCAGGAGCGAATGCCAGTCCACCATCCCGAATGCCGCCCACGCCCCGAGCGCCAGCACGGGAACGCCTTCGTCGCGCAGCGCGCGCGCATCGCGCCAGCGCTCGGCGAGCCAGCGGCAGCGCGCCTCCTCGTCGCCGTCCACGTGCACCTCGGAGAGCGCCAACGGCAGGCCCAAGCGCCGATAGGCATCGCGCAACAGCGGGCGCGGCGAGATTCCGACGTCGCGGACGTAGACCGCCGCGACGTCGGCGTAGTGGGGCCCGCTGCGGTCGAGCAAGACGCGCTCCGAGTGCGTGTAGTAGTTCCAGCCCATGAGATCGGGTGCGGTGGCATGCTCCACGAGCCAAGCCAACTCACCGGCCGGGACGCCGCAGGCACGCGTGAGATACTCGTGCATCGCGTGGCCGGGAACGATGCGCCCCATCAGCGTCTCGGCGGAGAGAAACGACCGCTCGCGCTGGTGCGCGCCGTCCGCCGCGTGCGCCTCGTCGGCGTGGAAGGCTTGCAGATCCTCCGTGAGCACCAGCTGCGCCGCCGGATTGACGGCTCGGATCTCGGCCATCGCGCGCACGATCGCGCGTGCCTGGTTGATCACGGCGCGCCCGAAGGCCGCGTGATCGCCCACGCGGTTGGGATACCAGTGGCCGTAGAGCGTGGAGAAGCGCGCGGTCGTGAGCGGCTCGTTGATGGGCGTCCAACGCTCGATCCACGGAAAGCGCTCCGCGACGGTGCGGGCGTAGCGTGCGAAGAGCTCGGGGAAGAGCGGGTCGATCAGGCTGGTGCCGTCGGGGCCGCTGCCGTGGTGGAGCAGCGTCACGATCGGCGCCACGCCGTGCTCACGCAGGCGCTCCAAACGCGGCGCCGCCCACGAGAGATCGGCCTCGCGCGGGTCGCGCGGGGCCGTCTTCTCCCAGAGCACGGGATAGCGAGCGTGCGAGACGCCCAGGCCGGCCAGCAGGTCGATGTCGCCGGCTCTCGCCTGGTGGCCGGTCTCGGCGAGCTGATCGCGCCGGCGGCCGGCGTCGATGCGCGCGGAAGTCGACTCCGGCGAGGCCCAGATCTCTAGCGGTTCGGGTGGTCTCGACACTCGTGAGCTAGCGCCCGCTCTTCTGCGCGACGCCGCGCGCCGTGCGCTCCAAGCGCAGCCAGCTCGTCAAATCCGTCTTGCGGACGACGCGCTCGCCGCCGTGCAGCTCACGGCGCACTTCGCCGAACGTCCCGTAGGCTTCGGCGAAGGCGTCGTGCTTGTGGATCGACTCGTAGTTGATCTGCGTCGCACTGATGAACGTCTGATCGGGAAAATCGGCATACATGTCCAGCGCCCGCGCCAGGATGCCGCGTACCACGTCTTCGACGAACTTGGGGTTCTGGTGCGCCTTGTTGACGATGAAGAACTCGTCGGGGCGCTTCAACAGGCCGTAGGTCTCGCTGGACATCGAATTCTCCACGATCTCCACCAGCGACTCCGGCTGCACCGCCTCTCGTATCCCATCCGCGAGGCCGATCAGCACGCTGCCGCGACCGCGCTGGTTGTGCGTGGCCACCGGCAGCGCATCCAGCGCGCGATTGGCCGCCTCCTGGTCGAAGCCGGCATCCAGCAGAGCGTGCAGCGAGTGCTCGCGCACCATGAGCTGCGCGCACGGGCAGGCCGTCATCCCCTCCGCCTCGATGCCGACGGCGCGCCGCACCGCCGGTTCGGCCACCGGCCCCGAACGCGCTTCGGCGGCGGCGAGACCGATCAGCGTGTACATCTCCTCACCGCGCTTGCCCGATACCGGAGTCCAGCGCTCCAGGCCGAACTCCACGCGGAGGCGCACCTCGGCGCGCAGCGCGCGCTGCGAGGTGACGATCTCGCGCGCGACCTGCGCGGTGAGGTCCTCGATGCGCGGGGCGCTCTGGTCGCGTGCCAGCACCTCGAGCAGCGCCTCCTCCAGCAGCTCGGAGAAGCGCGACATGTGGACGCCGGACTGCTCGGATCGCAGGTCGGCCACCATCGAGAACTCGCCGCTCTGGACCTGCTCACGCTCGCCGATGGACAGACGGACCGCGCGCCGCACCGAGGAGACGCCGACGCGATCCAGCGAGAGGCGTACCTCCGGCTCCTGATTCTGCCGGTCGGTCTGGAAGTGCAGGCCCCGCGGTTGGCGCTCGATTCCAGAGCGCTCGGCGCGCGCGGCCAGCTCGCCGATCGTGCCTCCGCCGCGCGGCTCGCGCAGATCGCCGGCGATCTCGGCCAGCGGAACCAGATTGTACGGCCGCTCGGCGAGATACGGATGGGGCACCGTGAAGCGACCGAAGTCGGCGACCATCTCTCCCCACAGCAGAATATCGATGTCGATGCAGCGCGCCGATGTCGGTGCCTTGACGCCGACGCCCAGATCGCCGCGCTGCCGCCCCACCGCCTCTTCGACGCGGCGCAGCGCGCGCTCGAATGCCGGTGGCTCGAGCTCGGTCTCGACCTCCACGGCCACGTTGAGGAACGCGGGCCCGGCGACGGCTCCGAACGGCCTGGTATGGTAGTAGGCGCTGACGCGCGCGACACGCCCGTAGGCGCGCAGCTTCTGCAGCGCCTGCAGGATGTTGGCTTGGCGGTCGCCCAGATTCGAGCCCAGGCCGAGATGGACGATGTGCATGCTTGTCTATATGTCCCCAGTGGCGCAGGGTCCGGAGGCGATGGCCTCCAGCATCCTTACGAGCCGGACCGTGAATTGGACGTCATGGGCCCGGATGATCTGCACCCCCGCCAAGGCCCCGGCGGCCGCCGCCGCGGCGCTGGGCGCCAGCAGCTCCCCCGCCGGCAGAGAGAAGAGGCGGCCCATGAAGCTCTTTCGCGAAGCGGCGAGCAGCAACGGATAGCCCAGGGTTCGAAGCTCCTCCAAACGCGCCAGGATGGTGAGGTCGTCGGCCGGCTCCTTGCCGAACTCGAGGCCTGGATCCACCACGATGGACTCCGCGGCGACGCCGGCCGCGCGCGCCGCCTCCGTGCGCGCGTGCAGAAAGCGCACGATCTCGGCGGCCACGTCCCGGTAGACGTAGCGCTCGGGCTCCCGTACCTTGAGCCGTCCCTTGAGGTGCATGACCACGTCGCCCGCTGCGTAGCGCGCGCAGACCGCCGCCATCTGCGGATCGGCGTTGCCGCTGCAGTCGTTGACGATCGCGGCGCCCGCCTCCAACGCGGCGCGCGCGACGCCGGAGCGCACGGTGTCGACCGAGAGCGGTACGCCGGGGAAGGCTCTTGCCAGCGCCTCGACCACGGGCACCACGCGCGCGATCTCCTCCGCCTCGTCGACGGGTGGCGTCTTCGCGTTGTACGACTGTCCGCCGACGTCGATGATGCGGGCGCCCTCGTCCAGCATCTCGCTCGCGCGCGCCAGCGCGCGCTCGACGCCGAGATAGCGCCCGCCGTCGTAGAACGACTCCTTGGCGACGTTGAGGATGCCCATCACGATCGCACTGGAGAGATCGATCGCGAAGGGCCCCGCGCGCAGCACGCGCGGCGGCGAGAGCGCGCGGCGCAACGCATCGAGCGCCGCCCGGAAGACCGGCGCCAGATCGCGGTCGGCTCCGTCGACGGCGGCGGCCGCGGCGAACTGCGCCAGGCTTCCCGCTAGCTCCACGCCGCCGGCATCTACGCCGCCGGCGCATGCGACGCCGCGCATGCCCACGCGCTCGGCGTAGGCGATGACGCGGCGCGAGAGGGCGCCGTCGAGATCGTCCAGCGCGACGGCACGGGCCGTTGCGGCATCCGCCAGAGGGCTACCGCGCGTGCGCGCGGTGGAGAGCGTGCGAACGAACATGGGGTAAGGCGACTTCGTGGAGGAGCCCCCGCCCGCCTGCGGTAAGGGCTGGCGCATGATCAGCCGCTACGACGAGCGCGAGGCCGCGCGCTTCGTGAAACGCTACAGCGACCACGGGGAGGCGCTTGCGTTGCGGGTCTACACCTCGCGCTTGGCCGGCGCCGATCCCGCCCTCGTCCTCCATGGCGGCGGCAACACCTCGGTCAAGGAGAGGGTGCGCGACGTGGT
Organism: bacterium; assembly: GCA_028869325.1. Taxonomy (GTDB): domain Bacteria; phylum Vulcanimicrobiota; class Vulcanimicrobiia; order Vulcanimicrobiales; family SCRA01; genus SCRA01. The sequence goes on from JAGWST010000252.1 coordinate 6,604, forward strand.
GGTGGGCGAGACGGAGGCGCTCTACGTCAAGGGCAGCGGATGGGACCTGGCCGCGATCGAGCCGGCGGGCTTCGCGGCGATTCGCTTGGCCCATCTTCGCGCCATGCTCGACTGCGCGCACCTGAGCGACGACGAGATGGTCAATCAGCAGCGCACGCATCTGCTCGACTATCGCTCGCCCAACCCGTCCGTTGAGGCGCTGCTGCATGCACTGCTGCCGCAGCGCTACGTCGATCACACGCACGCCGACGCCATTCTGACGCTCACCGACCAGCCCGACGGCGTGGAGCGCGCGCTTGCGCTCTTCGGACCGCAAGCCCTCGTGCTGGAGTACTGCATGCCGGGATTCGTCTTGGCCAAGCGCGTGCAGCAGCGCCTGCGTGACCGGCCGGCGCCCGCCGTGATCGTCTTAGCAAAGCACGGCATCTTCACGGCCGGCGAGAGCGCACGCGACTCCTACGAGCGCATGATCGCTGCCGTCGATGCCGCCGAGCGCGAGATCGCGCGCGGCCGAGCGATCTCCCTGACCGCGGCCGCGCCACGACCGCGCGACCCGCAACGGCGGCGCCGCTTCGCCTTGACCCTGCGCGGCGCGCTGGCGGCGCGCGGCATGAACGCCATCATCGCCTGGTGCGAAGGCGAGGCGGTGGACGCGCTCGCCGATCGCGAGGGCGTCGAGGACCTCGCCGCGCGCGGGCCGATCACGCCGGACCACGTGCTGCGCACCAAGCCTTGGCCGGTGCTCATGGACGGCGCGAGCAGCGATCTGCGCGCGGGCGTCGATGCGGCGCTCGACGCCTACGCCGAACGCTATCGCCGCTACGTGGCCGACGGGATCGCCGCCTGCGGCCAGCGCATCGCCCTCGACGCCCTGCCGCGGGTCGCGATCGTCCCCGGAGTCGGTATCTGCGCGTGGGGCGCCGGCAAGCGCGACGCCGTTGCGGCCAAGGAGATCGCCGAGCACACGGCGCGGGTTGCGCTGCTCGCGGAGGCGATCGGCCGCTACGATCCCGTCACGCCGCCCGAGCTCTTTGCGCTCGAGTACTGGTCGCTCGAGCAGGCGAAGCTCGCCGCCAGTGTTGCGGCTCCGCGCGACCTCGACGGACGCATCGCCGTGATCACGGGGGCGGCGGGCACGATCGGCCTGGCGACCGCGCAGGCCTTCTTACAGGCGGGCGCGCACGTGGCGTTGACCGACCGCAACGAAGCGGCGCTGGCGGCCGCGCGGGAGTCGTTGCGCGAGCACGGCGCGCGCGTCGCGAGCCTGCTCTGCGACCTCACCGAGTCCGACGCCGGCGCGCGGCTGGTCGCGCACGCCTGCGACGCTTTCGGTGGCCTCGACATCGTGGTGAGCAACGCGGGGATCGCGCTGCAGGGTCTGCTGCACAGCGACGACGGCGAGGCGGCACTGGCGCACTCGCTCGAGGTCAACTTCTTCGCGCAGCAACGCGTCGCGCGGGCCGCCTTCGAGGCGTTCGTCACCCAAGGCAGCGGCGGCGCACTGCTCTTCAACCTCTCCAAGCAGACCTTCGCTCAGAGCCCCGGCTTCGGGCCGTACGGCATTGCAAAGACGGCCGCGCTGGCGCTGATGCGCCAGTACGCGCTCGACGGTGCGCGCTACGCCATCCGCGCCAACGGCGTGAACGCCGATCGCGTGCGCGGCGGCCTCTTCACCCCGGAGCTGGCCGCGGCGCGCGCGGCGGCTTATGGCCTCTCGGTGGATGAATACTTCGCCGCCAACCCGCTGCACCGCGAGGTGAGCGCCGGCGACG
>JAGWST010000253.1 GCA_028869325.1 bacterium
GATCGATGAAGAGCGTCTTACCTTCGATGATCATGCAGCACCCCCAACGGCTTCGCGCTGCGTCGCAAGTTGCTCCGGCGAGCTCAACCGCCCGCTGACCGCGCTGGCCGCGACGACCGCCGGCGAGGCGAGATGGACGCGGCCGCCGGCACCCATGCGTCCGGGAAAGTTACGATTCGACGAGGAGACGCAACGCGTGCCGGGGGCGATCACCCCCATCGACATTCCCAGGCAGGGGCCGCACGAGGAGTGTGTCCACAGGGCGCCGGCGTCTTGGAAGACGTCGTGCAGCCCCTCGCGCTCCGCCGCGCGGCGTACCGCCTGCGAGCCGGGCGTCACGATCGTGGGAACGGCGACGCGACGCCCGCGCAGCACCTCCGCGGCGGCTCGCAAGTCCGAGAGCCGCGAGTTGGTGCAGGAGCCGATGAACGCTTGATCGATCGCGATCTCGTCCATCCGCTGCCCGGGCCGCAGGCCCATGTACTCCAGAGACCCCGCGGGTGCGTCGACGGGCACCTGGCCGTCGATGGAGGCGCACTCGCCGGGGTTCGTGCCCCAGGAGACCATGGGCCTGAGTTCTGAGAGATCGATGCGCGCCTGCGCATCGTAGGAGGCGTCCCCGTCGGCGTGCATCGTGCGCCAGCGTGCCGCGCGGCGATCGAGATCCGCGGCGTCGCGCTGCTTCTCCGTTTGGCGGAGGTATGCGACGGTGACCTCGTCCGCGGGGCAGACGGCGGAGGTGGCTCCGGCCTCGATCGCCATGTTGCAGAGCGTCATCCGCTCCTCCATCGCGAGCGTGCCGACGCCTTCGCCGAAGTACTCGATCACGTAGCCCGTCCCGCCGCGAAAACCGAGGCGCGAGACGACCGTCAACGCCAGGTCTTTCGCCGTCGCACCATCGCCGAGTCGCCCCGTCAGCTCGATACCGTAGACCTTGGGACGCTGGAGGATCAGACACCCCGAGAGCATCGCACCGCCTTGCGCCGTGCTGCCGATGCCGAGCGCGAAGGCACCGAAGGCGCCCAACGTGCAGGTGTGGCTGTCGCCGCAGCAGAGCGTCATCCCGGGCTCGACGTAGCCGCGCTCTGGCACCATGACGTGGCAGATGCCGTTGTTGCCGATATCGTAGAGCTCGATCCCGTGGCGCTTGGCCCAGTTGCGGAGCACCTGCGCCTGCACGGCGGTCTCCGTGTCCTTCGCCGGCGCGACGTGATCGTTCATCGCCACGATGCGGTCGCGGTCGTAGAGCTTGTCGCCGAAGCGCTCCTGAATCTCGAGCGCGCCGGTCGGCGTGGTGATCTCGTGCGCGACCACCTTGTCGACGAAGACGAGCGCGTTGCCGCCCGGCAACTCCTCGACCACGTGACTCTCCCAGAGCTTATCGAATAGCGTCTTGCCCATCTCGCCTCTCCGCCTGCTCTAATCGCGCATGAAGGCGCCGACCTCCGGCATCGCGTGGCTCGCGTCGAGGTTGGGCGAGCGGGAATCCCGCTTCTTGGCCTCGCTCGCGGGCGCAATCCACGGCATATAGCTGCGCAGCTCCTCTCCGACGGCCTCGATCCGATGGCGCTGGCCCTCGCTGCGGAACTGGTCGAAGCGCGGCTTGCCCGCCTCGCACTCCGCCATCCACTCCCTGGCGAAGCTGCCCGAGGTGATCTCGTCGAGAATCTGCCGCATCGCTTGGCGCGTCTGTTCCGTGACGATGCGGCTGCCGCGCGTGTAGTCACCGTACTTGGCGGTATTGGAGATGCCGTCACGCATGCCCGTGATGCCGCGCTCGTACATCAGATCAACGATCAGCTTCATCTCGTGCAGGCACTCGAAGTACGCCATCTCGGGGGCGTAGCCGGCGGCGACCAGCGTCTCGAAGCCGGCCGTGACCAGAGCCGAGAGGCCGCCGCAGAGCACGGCCTGCTCGCCGAAGAGATCGGTCTCCGTCTCCTCGCGGAAGTTCGTCTCGATGATGGCCGCGCGCCCCGCGCCGATGCCGATCGCCCAGTTGCGCGCGATCTCCAGGGCGTCGCCGTGCGGGTCCTGCGCGACGGCGATCAAGCACGGGACGCCGCGTCCACCCTCGTACTCGCTGCGCACCAGCCTGCCGGGGCCTTTCGGAGCCACCATGAAGACGCTGACCGCCGGCGGGGCCTGGACGTACTTGAAGTGCACGGCGAATCCGTGCGCGAAGCCCAGCGCCGCGCCGGGCTTGAGGTTGGAGGCGACCTGCTCGCGGTAGATGCGCGGGGTCTCCTCATCCGGCGTCAACATCATGACGACGTCGCAGGCGGCCGCGACGGCCGGTGAGACTGGGCTCCATCCGTCGGCGATCGCCTTGACGTAGGATGCGCCTCCCGTACGGAGTCCGACGACGACGTCGCAGCCGGAGTCTCGGAGGTTGAGCGCGTGCGCTCGGCCCTGGCTTCCATAGCCGATGATGCCGATGCGCTTGCCGCGCAGGCTCCCGGGATCGGTCGTTTGGGCGTGTTGGACGTTCATCGATACTCCTCATGGTGGGTGGAGATCATGCGTGAGACCAGGGCAGAGAGACGCCGTAGGTTCAAGGGCGGCCCTTCGATGGTGATGACGGCCGAGTAGTTCTCGCCGAAGTTGGCGCGGACGCTGGTGGCCGTGCAGCCCGTACGCGTGAGCGCGGAGAGCACTTTGGCCAGAGCACGTTGATCGCGCAGGGGGAGTTCCAGTCGTTCGCTCATGCGGTTGTTCTCTCGAGCATCTCGTCGATGTGTCGTCCTGCCGGAACCATCGGAAAGCAGTTCTCCGTGGGGAAGCAGGCACAGTGGAGGATGTAGGCGCCTTCGGCCTCGAGCATCTCGCGCAGCGCGCCGTGCAGCTCGTCGGGCCGCTCGACGCGAGCCGAGCGGATCCCGTACGCCGAGGCCAATGTACAGAAGTCGGGGTTGTCGTAGAGGTCGGTGGCCACGATGCGGCGGTCGAAGAAGAGCTCTTGCCACTGGCGCACCATGCCGAGGTGCCGGTTGTCGATGACCACGACCTTGAGGGGGAGATCGTAGCGGCGGATCGTCGCCAGCTCGTGCATCGTCATCTGGAAGCCGCCATCGCCGACCACGGCGACCACACGGTCGCGGGGGCGCGCCACCTGTGCCCCAACTGCCGCGGGGATGCCGAAGCCCATCGCACCCAGCCCCGCCGAGGTGAGGAAGTCGCGGCTGCTCTGCAGCCGCACGCGCTGCGCCGTCCACATCTGATGCTGGCCGACGTCGGTGGTCACCACCGTACCGGGCTCCATCATGGCGGTCAAGGCGTCGAGGACGTCGGTCGCCGCAAGCTCGCCGTCGTGGCGGGCACGCGGCAGCGGGCGGCGCAGCCCCTCGATCTCTCCCAGCCACTCCGCGTACGAGGGCATGGTCGCGATCTCCGCGACCGCCGTCAGGGCGGCGATCGTCTCACGCAGATCGCCGACGATGCCGATATCCGCCGGTATGATCTTGCCGATCTCGCTGGGATCGATATCGCAGTGGATCACGGTGGCGCCGCGCCCGAACTTTGAGACGTCGCCCGTCACGCGATCGTCGAAGCGCATGCCGAGGGCCAGCATGCAGTCGGCGCGCGTGACGGCCAAGTTCGCCGCCTTGTGGCCGTGCATGCCGAACATGCCCAGGTAGTGGTCGTCGGCGGGATCGGGCGTTCCCAGACCGTTGATCGTGGCCACGATGGGAGCGCCGAGCAGTGCGGCCAGCCGCCGGAACTCCGTGATCACGCCGGCGATGCGCGTGCCGCCGCCCACGATGATGAGCGGGCGCTCAGCCCGCGCGATCGCGGCGATCGCCTCGGTGGCCAGCACGTGGACGTCGTGCTGCTGCGGCTCCTCGGCGCGGCGCGGGTAACGCGGGGGCTCCAGCAAGGGGCCCTCCCACTCGATGCGCTCCTTGAGCGCATCGTTGGTGACGTCGACCAGCACCGGCCCGGGTCGGCCCGTGGTCGCCAGGCGGATCGCGCGACCCACCGCCTGCGGGATCTGCGCGGCCTCGGTGACCAAGACGTTGTGCTTGGTGCACGGACCCGTGATACCGACCACATCGGCCTCTTGGAATCCGTCGGTGCCCATCAGCCCGGAGCGCACCTGCCCGGTGATCGCAAGCACGGGAACGCTGTCCATCAGCGCATCGACCAGCCCGGTCACCAGGTTCGTCGCCCCCGGGCCGCTCGTGGCCATGCAGACGCCGAGACGACCGGTCGTACGCGCATAGCCGCCCGCAGCGAAGGCCGCGCCCTGCTCGTGACGCACGAGGTAGTGCGTCAGCCGCGCTTGGGGCAGCGCGTCGTAGAGCGGCATGATCGCCCCGCCCGGATAGCCGAAGACGGCGTCGACGCCATGGGCCTCCAGGACCGAGAGCAACAACCGCGAGCCGGTCGTCTCCACGTTACCTCCTAAAACGAAAGCCGCCTCGCGGATCGGCGAGGCGGCTTTTACTTTCGTAACCTGTCGTCAGACAGTGCCTAGCCCCACCGACCCCTTTCAGAGCGGACAAGAAGGCTAATGACGACAAGAAGATGCTGCGACATGGCTGTGGGGCCGATGGTACTACGAAGCATGCAGGCTTGTCAACGCCTCCCAGAGAGGTTTTCGCCATCGACCGGCCCGCGTGAGCGCAGCGCTTGACGCTGCGTGCTACACTTCACAGTAAGATGCACGTCCAGATCCTTAGCCAGCTTCTCCTTACGAACGACGCTTTGCGACGAAGCGGCTGAGGTTAGCGCATCCCCCAAAAGAGTGAGACGCGGCCCCCC
>JAGWST010000254.1 GCA_028869325.1 bacterium
GCGGCAACCAGATCGTCGGGATCGAGCGATCCGGCGCGCCGCACGATCTGGGCGGTGAAGTGCACGCCCACGTACGCGCCGTGCGCCGCGTACGAAGGGTAGCGGTGCGCTTTGTGGCGGAATGCGTGCACGAAGGCTCGGTTTGCGCCCGTATCGGGGAAGTTGTTGTGGTGACGGCAGCTCAGCACGAGCCCACTGGGCATCTGCTCACCCAGCGCCTCGAAGACTTCGTAGTTACCGCCGGCGTCGAAGCTGACCACCTGCACGCGATTGAAGAGGTCGCAGCGCAGCGCCTGTTCGTAGAACGCGATCGTGTCGCCGCCCCAGAAGCCGTGGACCAGCACCTCGGGGCGCGCCTGCAGAATGCTCTGGATGTAGGGCTCGTAGTCGCGCTGATTGAGCTTTGGCCAGACGGCGTCCAGAAAGCGCACGTCGGGCCGCAGCTCGGCCAAGTGATCACGGAAGTCGCGCCATTGGCGGTTCCCGTACTCGTAGTCCGGACCGATGAAGGCGTACGTCGTCCATGGGCGCCGGCTGAGGTAGAGAGCGCCCGCGCGCATCGACTGCTGCGTGTTGTTGGTGACGCGAAAGTAGTACGGCTGGAAGCTCTCCAGCGTCAGACGCGCCGAGGCGTGATCGGTGCCGACGAAGATCACGCGGTGGTGGCGCGAGACGGCCGTGACGGCCAGCGCGACGGCGCTGCTCACCACGCCCATCAAGAAGTCCACCCGATCCTCGAGGATATACCGCTCGGCGGCTTTGACGGCGAAGGTGGGATCGGAACGGTCGTCCGCCACCAGTAAACGAACCTCGCGGCCGTCGATTCCTCCGGTCGCGTTGATCTCTTCTGTCGCCAGCTCCGCGGCCAGGATCGAGTCGGCACCATAGCGAGCTGCCCTACCCGTTAGGGGGTAGAGGCACCCGATGACGACGGCGTCCCGGCTCGCGCGGCGCCGTGAAAGGCGTGCGTGAGCCATGGTCTGCTCTGTATTGAAGCACCGAGTCTTTGTGGGCTCAAGGGCCCAATCATACCAATATTTATGTTTTATATTAGCAGGTTGATCCAATACGCGCGAACAACTAGCCCGGCGTGAGCCTGCGCGTCAGGGACTTGCTGGATCGTGGCGTCATGCCGGGGGCACAGCCGGCCGCACCCGAGGGGCTGGATCGCGAGGTCCGTTGGGTTCACATCTGGCCGGAGGTGCTACCCTGGCCGCATGGCGGGGAGCTGTTGCTGACCACCGGGTACAGCTGGCCGCCGGAGCCGGCGGAGCAGCGGCGGATCGTTCGCGACCTGGACGGCGCGGGCGTGGCGGCGCTGCTCTTTCAAGCGCGCGCCCCCTTTTTCCCGAAGATCCCCGAGGCGATCGTCGCCGAGGCCACGGCGCTGGGGCTGGCGATCCTGGAGAGCAGCGGCGACGTGGCCTTCGTCGATCTGATCGAGACGGTCAACCGCGAGATCATCCGCAGCCAGTCCGAGACGATCGAGCGCTCGGAGCGCATCCACCGAACGCTCACCGAGGCGGCACTGGAGGCGCAGGCCGTCGGAGACATCGCCGACCGGCTGGGGCAGTTGGTCGGCAAGGACGTGGTGGTGCTCGACCGTCGCCTGCACCTGCTGACCAACGAACCGGCGCACTGGGCCGGCATCCGTGCCGGCATCGAGGAGGCGATTCGCGTGCTGCCGACGCGCGGGGCGCACCCGGCGCATCGCTTCACGCTCGATGCCGATGGCCGCGCGATCAGCGGGGTGGTTCTCCCCGTGCGCGCCGGCCGCGACCTTGCCGGCTATCTTGTGATGCTGGCTGGCGACGGCGAGATCTCCGATCTGGACGTGCGCGCCTGCGAACACGGCGCCGTGGTCGTTGGCCTGCACGTGCTGCGGCAGCAGGCGACGGCCGATGCCGAGGCACGCGTGCGCAACTCGTTCGTCGAGGCCGTGCTCCAAGGCCGCCTGGCCGCGGAATCGGGGCTACGGGAGCGCGCGCAGCTGCTAGGCTTCGATCCCACCGGCGAATACTGCGTAGCGGTGGCACTGCCGGTGGATCGCGACGGCACCGCGCGTCCGCGCGCGCTGGTCTCCAGCGAGGACTTTCAAGCGCGCAGTCGTTTGGGTCAAGCCGTGCAGGCCGCGCTCGAGGGCCTGGGCCTGCCGACGTTCATCGCCTACATGCTCAACGAAGTGATCTGCCTGGTGCCCTGGGACGGGCGCGTGGCGCAGATGCGGACACGCATGGCCGAGCTCTTGCGGCGCGTGCACGACGCCGAGCCGGCGCTCTCGATCGCGTTGCTGGTCGGCAGGCCGGGACGCGGCGACGCGGATATCGCGACGACGCTGCGCGAGGCCGAAGCCGCCCTCACATCGGTGCACGGCTCCGGCGTGTGGTGGTACGAAGACCTCTTGGTGCTGCGCATCGTGGCCTCCGCCGCCGACCGCGATGCGGTGCGCACGCTGCGCGAGGTGACCGTAAAGGCGCTGCGCACGCGCAGCGAGGCGCTCTACGAGACGGCGCGCACGCTGGTTCACGTCGGGTTCCAGCAACGCCTGGCGGCGCGCACGCTCAACGTGCACTGGAATACGCTCCGGCACCGGCTGACACGCATCGAGGAGGTGCTGGGCGCGCCGCTCTCCGATCCGGATCTGCGCCTCAAGCTTCAGCTCGCCTTCGAGGCCGAGAAGACGGGTTGACCCGAGGGGAGCGAGATCCAGAAGACTCGCCCGTGCATGCGCACCGTGATCGTCACTGACGCCGCCCCCGAGCTTCGAGGCCCACTCGCTCAGATGGCCGCCGACGCTCCCCGCGAACTCTTTGTTCTTCGCCCGGTAGACATCGAGCCATGCCTCGAGCTCTGGGATGCGTAATAAGCGTTATGTTCACACGTCTCGTCCAGACTACGCGTTTGTGAGGCCGGCGAGCACGTCACTCACATCAACGTGCATCGTGGTTGGAGCGAGCTTTTTCCAGCGGACGCGCCCATCGGCGCCGAGGATGAAGATCGGGTGACTGTCAACCGGCCCCATGCCCATCCGGAAGGCAGGCGAGAGACTCCGAAGGCTGAACCCAGCCGGTGATCGGTGTCCTGCAGAATCGGGAAGCCCAAATGCAGTTGCCTCGCGAGCGACCACGCGGTACTCCTCGACGCTTCCGCTCGACCCTCGCGCTGTACGGGATCGATGTGGAGATCAAGAGCGGACGTGGATGACGGGCGCGCGCAACTTCTGACGGCGGCGGCTGGTTTCTAGCAATGGGTGTGCTGAACAGCGCACTCATCGTGAAAGGCAAGTCATCCCAATGAAGAA
>JAGWST010000255.1 GCA_028869325.1 bacterium
CAGCGCCGGCCAGTACAACCCGCCGCCGGGGCCGCGCCGCCTGGCGCACCAGCCGTCGCTGCGGTGCCTCCGGCACGCCCGGCGCCCGGACCGGGATACCAAGCAGCCGAGCAGGCCGAGGCGGTGAAGAGACGCCTGCCGCCCTTCGATCCCACGGAGATTCGAAACGGCATCATCTGGGCGGCCATCCTGGGCCCGCCGCGTGGGGTGGACCCAGGCTGGTGAAAGCGCGCCGCATGCCGAAGGTTCGTGGCAACGATATGTCAGACGTCAAAGGCGCACGCACGTTTGAGCTCGAGGGCTTGGGCGATCACCTGCGTTTCTTCGGGCAGTTCGATCGCAATCTCAGTGCGCTGGAGGCGCTGATTCCCGTTGCGCTCCGCGTCGAGGGCAACCAGATCGAGATCAACGGCGAGATCGATGCGGTGCGCCGCGCCGAGCACGCCCTGGGGAGCATGCTGGCCGCGGCGCGCGCAGGCAAGCTGCTGACTCCGGACGACGTCAAGCTGGCGACGGAGCTGGCGGAAGACGAGCCGGAGGCGCGTCCCAGCACGATTCCGGCGACGCTCTACGTCACGCATCGCGGTCAGGAGGTACGCCCGCGCACACGCGGGCAGCGCCGCTATGTGGAGCTGATCGACGAGAGCACGCTGACCTTCGCCATCGGCCCGGCGGGGACGGGCAAGACCTTCTTGGCGATCGTCATGGCCGTGCGTGCGCTGCGCATGCACGCCGTCTCGCGTATCGTGCTCTCTCGTCCCGCGGTGGAGGCGGGCGAGAAGCTGGGTTTCCTGCCCGGCGATCTCGCCGCCAAGGTCGATCCTTACCTGCGGCCGCTCTTCGACGCGTTGGGCGAGTTGCTGGACGGCAGCGTGGTGCAGAAGTACATCGAACGCGGTGTGATCGAGGTCGCGCCGCTGGCCTACATGCGGGGCCGGACGCTCTCCGACGCCTTCGTGATTCTGGACGAGGCACAGAACGCCACGCACGAGCAGTTGAAGATGTTCCTCACGCGCCTGGGCAACGGCAGCCGCATGGTGGTGACGGGCGACGTCACGCAGATCGATCTCCCGCGCGGCACGCGCTGCGGTCTCTTGGAGGCGGAGCGCCTCTTCAACGGCGTCCCCGCCATCGCACTCGTGCAGTTGGACGAAGGCGACGTGGTGCGTCACCCGCTGGTGGGCCGCATCGTCGAGGCCTACCGTCGCGACGATCTGGCGACGGAGTAGGCGTTTTGAGCATAGCGGCGCGCATGGTGGCGGTCTTGCGCTGGCGTCCCGCGCTGCCGCTGGAGCGCCAGTGGGTGCTGGCCGGCGCGCTCACCTGGATGGTCAGTTTTCTCGTGCTGGTGATGGGCTTCGTGCCCTCGGCGGTGCCGCTGCACGTGGGCGACATCGCCCCGGCCGACGTGACCGCGCCTGCCAACATCGATTACGTGGACGATCAGGCCACGCAGGAGGCGCGCCGGCGCGCGGCGGCCCAGGTGCCGCCCGTCTACCGCGTGGAGGGTGATGCGCAGATGCGGCTGGCCGAGGCCGGCAGCCGCATCTTCGGCTGGCTGGCGGCGGGCTCGCCGCAGGCGCGCGCGGGCCTGCGTGCCGGCGGCGTGGATGACGCCACCATCGATCAGTGGCAGGCGCTCGCGCCGGCGCAGCGCAACGCCGTACAGAACGACGTCATGACGGCGGTGGCGCGGCGTGAGGCGCTGGGCGTCGGCGCCGACGAGAACGAGCTGGCGGAGGCGCGCTCGCGCGTGGCCGATGCGATCGCCCAACTGCGATTGGACCGCAACGCGCAGCGCGTAGCCACGATCCTCTCCGGCGCGCTGGTCTTCCGCGACGTCTCGGTCGACCTCGACGCGACCTACGCGGCGCAGCGCACGGCGATGGCCGCCGTGGCGTCCGTGCGTATCTCGCTGAGCAAAGGGGCCGTGATCGTCCACAAGGGCGATCTGGTGATCCCCGCGCAGGTCGAGACGCTGCGCGCCGCCGGTATCACGCGCCCGGCCGTCGACTGGGCGCGCGTGGTCTCGTACGCGGTGCTGGCGCTGGTGCTCTTGGTGCTGCTCGCGGTGCCGGTGGCCGTCTTCTCGCGCAAGACCTGCGACGACCCGCGGCTGCTGTGGCTCACCGTCAGCGTGACGCTCTTGGGCGTGGTCTGCGCGCGCTTCATCCCGCCCACCATCGCGCTGGGCGGCACCGATGCCGTCAGCGTGGCGCTGGTGCCGGTGGGTGCGATCGGCATGCTGCTGACCGTGCTGGCTGGGACGCGCGTGGCGATCTACGCGGTGCTGGTGGTCTCCTTTGCCACGGGGTTGATCAACCCGCAGAGCTACCCGTTCGCGCTGGCGCTCTTCTGCATGGGGCTGGCGGCGACGTTGGGCGGATCGGTCCTGCGGCGGCGCAGCGACCTGCTGCGCGCTGGATGGATCGCCGGCGGCGTGGCCGCCGTGGTCTTCGCGGCCATCGACATCCTGCGCGGCGCCGGCATCTGGACGGCCGCGCTCGACGCGGTGGTGGCGCTCGTGGCGGGCTTGCTGAGCGCGATCGAGACGGTAGGCGTGCTGCCGTTCTTGGAGCACGCCTTTCATCTTTGCTCGCCGTTGCGGTTGATGGAGCTGGCCAACACGGGCGAGCCGCTGTTGCAGCGTCTGCTGATCGAGGCACCGGGGACCTACGTGCATTCGATCACGGTGGGCTATCTGGCCGAGGCCTCGGCGCGCGCGATCGGCGCCGACGCGCTATTGGCGCGCGTGGGCGCGTACTACCACGACATCGGCAAGATGAAGCGCGCCCAGTACTTCGTGGAGAACCAAGGCGGCGGGTCGAATCCGCACGACACGCTTGCGCCCTCGCTCTCGGCGCTGATCATCATCGCGCACGTAGAGGACGGCGTGAAGAGCGCGCGCGAAGAGCATCTCCCCGAGAACGTCGTGGAGATCATCGAGCAGCACCACGGCACCTCGCTGGTCTCGTTCATGTACTGCAAGGCGCAGGAGGAGGGCAGCGACAAGTTCACGCCGCTGCCCGACGACTTCCGTTATCCGGGGCCGAAGCCGCAGACGCGCGAGGCGGCGTTGGTGATGATCTGCGACGGCATCGAGGCGAGCGTGCGCTCGATCAAACAGCCCACGCCGCAGAAGATCGAGGCGCAGGTGCGGCGCATCATCGACCAGCTGCTGCACCGCGGCGAGCTGGACGAGTGCGATCTGACCCTGCGCGATCTGCACGCCGTCGAGAAGGCATGCGTACAAGTCCTGTTCGGCATCCACCACCAGCGTATCGAGTACCCCACCCTGCCGGGCTCGGGCAATGGACGCGGCCTGCTGCACCTGCCGGTCGAGCGCCGGCG
>JAGWST010000256.1 GCA_028869325.1 bacterium
ATGCGCCGCGCGAGCGTCGCGCCGCCGACGATATCGACTCCGTCCGGATAGCGCGTCACCCGGACTCCCGCGGCCTCCAGCATCGCGGCGATCCCCTCGATGCGGTCGCTCTCCTTGACGCGCAGCTCGCTTGCGCCGCGAATACGCGTAGTGCCGCGCGCGTACGCCGCCGCCACGGCGAGCACCGGCACTTCGTCGATCATGGTGGGAAGGAGAGCGGGCTCGAGGTCGATGGCGCGCAGCGCGCTGGCGCGGACCACGACGTCGCCGACCGGCTCGCCGCCCATCTCGCGCGGATTGACGATCTCGATCTCGCCGCCCATCGCGCGCAGCGCGTGAATCAACCCGTCTCTGGTGGGATTGAGGCAGAGATGCTCGATGGTCAGCGCCGATCCGGGCGCCGTCAACGCGCCGACGATCAAGAAGGCGGCGGCGCTCGGATCGCCGGGCACGTCGAGATCGCGGGCGACGAGCTTGGAGGGGAGCAGCTCGATGCGCTCGCCATCCCAGCTCACCTGCGCGCCGAGGTGATGCAGCATGCGCTCCGTATGGTCGCGTGAGCGCTCGTCGCCGCTGATCTCCGCGCGCCGCCCCGCCGCGAGCGCCGCGAGCAGGAGCGCCGACTTCACTTGCGCCGAGGGTACGCGCAGGCGATGCTGGATATCGCGCAGGCCGCCGTGCGCGGCGATCTCCACCGGAGCGTGGCCCAGCGTTGTGGTGATGGCGGCGCCGGCATCGCGCAGAGGCTCCGCGACACGCTCCATCGGCCGGCGCGAGAGTGAATCGTCGCCGATCAGCCGAGCGGCCACCCGCGCGCCGCCGAGGATGCCCATGAAGAGGCGCATCGTGGTGCCGGAGTTGAGGCAATCGATCGTCCCCGGCGCGCGTAGGCGCTGGGGCGCGTGCAGGACGACGTTACTGCCCTCGCCCTCGATCCGCGCTCCCAACCCTCGCACCGCCTGGCGCGTGGCCTGGAGATCGGCACCGGTGTTGAGGTTGGAGATGGCGAGCGTGCCGCCCGTCAATAACCCCAACATCAGCGTGCGATGGGAGATCGATTTATCGGGCGCGACGCGCAACACGCCGCGCAGCGGCCCGGGACGAAAGAGCGTAGCGGAGACGGACGACACAGGGCCTTCGCTTCGCTTCCAGCAAGCGCGGCCCCCGCCGCGAGCGCAGCGGAGCCTGGTGGGGAAGCGCAGCGGAGCGTGGTGGGGAAGGTGGGACTCGAACCCACACGGAGTCACCCCCGGACGCTTTTGAGGCGTCTGCGTCTACCGATTCCGCCACTTCCCCGTCGCCACCGATTGTAGCACGTGGCGCAAGCCGGCTTCGAAGATCTGCGCGCGGGGAAACTCCTCGACGCGGCGTGCGCCGCAGACCTTCTCGTAGAACGACTCCGGGCCGACGGCGCCGATGAGCGCGCGGCGGTAGCCCTGGCTCGCCAGCGCCTGCAACGCCATGAGGCAGAGCAGGGAGCCGAGCCCGTTACCGCGCTCGCTCGGCGCGACGCCCATGGGGCCGAAGATGCCGACATCGGGCTGCGCGCGCCAGCGGCGGAGCCACGGAAAGTCGAGCCGACAGTCGTACGCGGCGAAGCCCAGCTCGTTGCCGTCCCAGTCGCTTGCGAACCAGGCATAGCCCGTCGAGACCTCGTCGCTCCAGAGCCCGCCGAAGCTACGGCGAAGCCACGCGCGCTGCGTCGCGGTCACTCCCTGTCGCTCGCTCAGCACCACGCCGCGGTCCAGCGTGGCGCGGTAGAGCTTCGGAGAGACGCGCGACCAGAGGCTTGCGTCCAGGTCGACGAGCATGTTGATCATCGTCGCGGAGATCATCGCACCTCCCAGCTCCAAGCGTTCCACGTTGGGGAGAGACCGCTCGGCGCGAACCCGTGCAGGCGCCCGCGATATGCGTAGACGTACGTTGGGTCGAAGAGATAGATGATCGGCACGTCGTGGGCGACGATCTCTTGGATGCGGAAGTAGTCGCGCTTGCGCGCAGCGCGATCGTACGTGGAGAGCGCGGCGCGCTCCAGCCGCTCGACCTGGGGATTGCAGTAGCGCATGTAGTTGGACGGAGCGTTGCAGGTCAGCAGGAAGCTGTCGTCGGGGTCGGCGCCCATCGGCCATGGCACGTAGGCGAGATCGAACTTCCCGGCGGCCAGCAGGCCGCCCTCGCTCTTGGGCAGGAAGAGCTGCGCGTTCGAGACGGATTTGATCTGCAGATCTACACCGACGGCGCGAAGATCGAGCTGGATCGCCGCGGCGGCGCGCACGCCCGTGGTGCTCTCCGGGAACTGCACGTACGTCAGGGTGAGCCGCTTACCGTCGCGGAGGCGGATGCCGCCGGCCGCCCGGCGCCAGCCGGCTTGCTCCAACAGGCGGTTGGCCCGCGCCGGATCGTAGGCAGGCAGATGCGCATGCGGATCGTGGGCCCAGGAGAAGAGCGGCTGATCGCTGTCGGTGACGGGGTACTTGCCGAGCGTGATCTTCTTGCTGATCGCGGCGCGGTCGATGGCCGCGGCGAGCGCGCGGCGAACGCGCACGTCGTCGAGCGGCGCGCGGCTCACGTTGATCGCAACGCCCGCCACCAAGGCGAGCGGAGCATAGGCGTAGTGGAGGTCCGAGACGCCGGCCAGCGCCGGCTGCTGCGCCGGTGCGATCAGGTTCCAGTCGCTCGATCCCGCTTGCAGCATGGTCAGGTTGGTGCCGGGATCCGGGATGATGCGCACGATCAGATGCTGGAGGCGCGGCTTACCGCGCCAGTAGCGCGGATTGGCCTGGTAGGTGAGGCGATCGCCGCGGTGCCACGATCGCAGCATATAGGGGCCGTTGCAGACGGGTGCGGCATTGAAGGCGGCGTGCGCGAGATCACGCTCGCCGGCGAGCACGTGCGCCGGCAAGACGTACTCCGGAACGGCACCGTACGAGAAGAGGCTGGCGATCGCGGGCGCCCAGGGATGGCGCAGATGGAAGACGACCGTGTGGGGAGAGGGCGCGGTGGCGCGATCGATCACGTCGTAGCCGGCCCGCGAGCGCACAGGGTTGCGCGGATCCATGATCGCGTGCAGCGTGAAGAGCACGTCGCGCGCGGTGACCGGCGTGCCGTCTTGCCAGAGGACGCCCTGGCGCAGGTGGTAGGTGATCGTGCGGCCGTCGCGGGAGATGCCGCCGTTCGCGCGCGAGGGCGTTACGCGCAGCAGCGCGGGAATCCATCTGCCGTGTGCATCGATGTCGAAGAATGGCTCGAAGCAGAGCCGCGCGACCTCCTGATCGACCGAGGCGGCGTCTTGAACGGCGAAGAGAGGGTTGAGGCTGGTGGGATCCGCGGCGAGATTGAAGCGCAGGGTCTCGGGCTGATCGCCCGCGCCGGAGACCCGCGCGCAGGCGGTGAGCGATGCCGCGAAGAGCGCACAAAGCAAAAGCGAGACCAAGGGGCGCACGCCGCCCCATTCGCCCCGCTATGCGGGAACTCCGCGTCGTCCCCTGAGCTACGCCGTCCGCTTGACGAGACGGATGATCCAGAGCAGGATCACCG
>JAGWST010000257.1 GCA_028869325.1 bacterium
CTTCGCTTGGATCGAGGGGCGAACGGTGATCAAGTGGGGGATGAAGGCCGCGAAATGATCGGCACCGATCTCTACGCGACGCTGGAAGACCTCGGTAAGCGGCTCTACGTCGAAGCGCAGATCGATATCCCGCCGGATGTCCGCGCCGCGCTGCGACGCGCGGCGGCCCAGGACTCCAGTCAGACGGCGCGCGGCATCATCTCCACGATCCTGCGCGCCATCGACGTCTCCGACCGCAAGCAGACCCTGGTCTGCCAAGATACGGGGATTCCCATCTTCTGGATCACGATCGGCTCCGGCTTCGCCGTGGACGGTGCGCGCATGGAGGAGGCGCTGACGCGCGGCGTCGCGCGCGCGACCACCGAGTGCTCGCTGCGCTCCAGCATCGTCTCGCCGATCTCGCGCGAGAACCGTCAGACCAGCACCGGCGAAGGCATCCCCGTCTTCCACGTGGAGTTCTCCGGCGCGATCGATCATCTGGAGATCGTGATGATGCCCAAGGGATCGGGCTCGGAGTCGATGTCCTTCCTGAAGATGCTCACCCCCGCGGAGGGTCTGGCCGGCGTCAAGCGCTTCGTGCTGGAGACGTGCGTCGGCGCCGGCGGGCGGCCGTGCCCGCCGACCATCGTGGGCGTCGGCATCGGCGGTTCGGCCGACCTGTGCATGCTGCTGGCGAAGAAGGCGACGCTGCGCCCCGTGGGCGAGCGCCACCCCGATCCGCAGACGGCGGCCTTGGAGCGTGAGCTGCTGGACGCCATCAACGCCACGGGTCTGGGGCCGATGGGTCTGGGCGGTGACACGACTGCGCTCGATCTGCATATCGAGACGGCCTGGACGCACATCACCCTCAACCCCGTCGCGGTAAGCATGCAGTGCTGGCGCGGCGAGCGCCGCCGTGCGCGCATCTCGCGCGATGGCCACGTTGAGGTAGGTTACTGAAAGAGAGATGGAGTACCGGCTGAAGCCACCCCTCGATGCCGGCGCGATCGGCGCGCTGCGCGCAGGCGACACCGTCGTCTTGGACGGGACGGTCTGGGGCATCCGCGACGCGACGCTCATCCGCATCTTCGACCGCGGCGAGGCTCCGCCGGCCGATCTGCACGGCGCCGTCCTGCTGCACGTGGCTCCCAACGTGCGTCGCTCCGCCGCTGCCCCAAGCGGTTACGAGCCGACGACGGTCGGCACCACCACCAGCATGCGCATGGATCGCTTCACCGAGCCGCTGCTGCGCCAGCACGGCGTGCGCGCCATCATCGGCAAGGGCGGGCTCTCCGACGAGAGCAGCGCCGCCCTCGCGCGCTACGGCGGCGTCTACCTGGCCATCGTCGGCGGCGCGGCCTCGGTAGAGACCGAGCAAGTGGAGGCGATCGAGCGCGTCTACTGGGAGGACCTGATGCCGGAGTGCCTCTGGCAGTTTCGCGTGCGCGGCTTCGGCCCGTTGACGGTGGCCATGGATTCGCACGGCGCCAGCATCTACCGTGACGTCAATGCGCGGGCGCGGGAGCGGCTAGCGGAGATCTACGAGCGCCTGGACTTGGGCTCATGATCCAGGGGCGCGAGCGCCTCGTCTGCGATCTGCTGGTGATCGGAAGCGGGGGCGCCGGCCTGATGGCGGCCCTGCACGCCTACGACGCCGATCCGCGGCTGCAGATCGTCGTGATCGCCAAGGGGCTGGTCGGCAAGAGCGGCTGCACGCGGCTGGTGCAGGGTGGCTTCAACGCCGCGCTCGATCCCGCCGACTCCATCGAGCGCCATTTCAAGGACACCATCGAGGGCGGACAGTTTCTCAACGATCAGGAGCTGGCGTGGGCGCTGGCTCACGATGCGCCGGAGATCATCCGTAAGCTGGAGACGAAGATCGGATGTTTCTTCGATCGGCGCCCCGACGGGCGCATCCATCAAA
>JAGWST010000258.1 GCA_028869325.1 bacterium
AGGCGACGACGCCGGAGCCGCCCACGCGCAACGTGCTGCCGCAGTTTGCGCCGGCGGCGCGTAGCGCGGCGGCGGCACCCGCCGGTACCGCGCCGGCGCCCGCGAGCAGCACGCCGGCCGCGGGCGTTCTTCGGACGCTGCGCATTCCCGTTACGCCGACGACGCTTGCCGCGGCGAGAATCGCCTTGCAGGGCAGAGTGCCGCTGTCGTCCGCGCTCGATGCGTTGCGGCGCGCGCTGCCGCAGGGCAGTGACGATCCGCGCGTGCGCCAACTGCGCGCCATCGCGGAGTTCGTGGGCACGCTCGACCCCGCCAAGCCCGAGGTCCTACCGGCGCGCATCGAGGCCTACCTCGACCACGTGTTGGGGCAGGAGGCGCATCTGCGTCAAGCCCTAGCGCCGCCACCCGCAAACGCGAGCTCTCTTCCGCCGGAGGTCGGCGCATCGCGAATCGCCGTCGCGCGCGAGGCGGTGGCGGCGAACCTCAAGACGCAGGTGATGGCGCTCCTGGCGGACTCCGGCAGCACCGGTACCGGCGGAGCGGCTGCCGCAGGCCGCGCCGCGTTGCAGAGCGCGCTGACGGCGATCACCGCGACGCAGATTCAGACGCTCTCGGTGCAGACGGCCAATCCGCAAACGGCCAATCCGCAGACGGCTGGTCCGCAGACGGCCGGCCCGCAGACGGCCGGTCCGCAGACGGCCAACGTGCAGGCCCTGGTGATTCCGTTGCCGCTTCCGTTTCCCGCCGGAGGACAGCAGGCGCAACTGCGCATCGAACGCGACGCGGGTAAGGCGGGTGAGCCGATTACGGCCGATCGCTTCCGCGTCGCGCTGATTCTCGATACGGCGCGACACGGGACCGTCGCCATCGAGGTCCTCTGCGCCGATCGCGCGCTCAGCGTCGATGTGAAGGCGGAGCGCGCAAGCGCCGCCGCCGCCTTCGAGCGCCATCTCCCGGAGTTAGGCGCGCGTCTGGAGCGTTTGGCCTATCGCGTGGTGCGGTTGGGAGCCGGCGTGGCGCCCCTGGGGCCGCCGCCCGAGAGCTCGAGTGCACCCGCTGCGCAGGAGCAGCGGAGCGGATCTGCCTGGGATCTCCACGCGTGAATCAGAAGCGCGTGGACCTGCGCCGTCATCTTTCGCAGCGTCCGGCCGCCGCCGCGCTGCACTACGATCCGCTGAGCACGGCGCCCCCTGAGGTCGTGGCCGTGGGCCGAGGGAGGATGGCAGAGGAGATCCTCCAAGCCGCGCGCGAGAACGGGGTGCCGCTCTACGAGGACGCGGCCCTGGTGGAGGCGCTGGCGCGCCTGGACATCGGCGAGGGGATCCCGCGCGAGCTCTTCGCGATCGTCGCGGAGGTGCTGGTCTTCGTCTACCGCACCGACGCCGGCAGCAGTCCCTAACCGGAGCGGCGCGCCAGCGCGAAGGAGTTTCCCTAAAAATATCGAACTCATGTTCGATAGATGGGAGTGAGCGGAGGGGTTCCGGCGGCGGCAGGGCAACCGAGGGTGGCTGACATCCGTCCCCGGGGAGTTCCGATGGCTTGGTTTTCGTTCACGAAGCTGCGCGACTCGCTCTTCAAGTCGCGCGCCGCGCTCTCGCGCGTCGAGCATCTGGCGCGTGAGCGGCGCCCTCTCGATGACGCCTGCTGGGAGGAGCTGGAAGAGACGCTGATTGCCGCGGACTTCGGCGTGGCCACGACGGAGAAGATTCTCGATGGCCTCAAGGAGGTCGCGCGCAGAGAGTTCTGGCGCACCTTCGATCAAGCGATCACACGCTTTCGCAGCGACGTGGCGGCCTTTTTGACGCGCCCCAACCAGCGCTTGGAGCTGCTGGGGAGACCGGCCGTGGTGTTGGTGGTGGGCGTGAACGGCAGTGGCAAGACCACCTCCATCGGCAAGCTCGCCGCGCAGTTGGGGCACGAGGGGAAGCGGGTGCTGTTGGTGGCGGGCGACACCTTCCGCGCGGCGGCGGCCGAGCAGTTGGAGGTGTGGGGCGAGCGCGCGGGCGCGGAGGTGATTCGCGGACGCGATGGCGGCGATCCCGCGGCGGTGGTGTTCGACGGCGTCAGCGCGGCCAAGGCGCGCGGCTACGATGTCTGTCTCGTCGACACGGCCGGCCGCCTGCAGACCAAAGTGAACCTCATGGAGGAGCTGAAGAAGATCCGCCGCGTCATCGGGCGCGAAATGCCCGAGCAGCCCTGCGAGACCTTGCTGGTGCTCGATGCTGCGACGGGGCAGAACGCGCTCTCGCAGGCCTCGTTGTTCAACGAGGCGACGCAGTTGACGGGCCTGGTGTTGACGAAGTTGGACGGCACGGCAAAGGGGGGGATCGTGGTGGCGATCGCGGACCGTGTCGGCGTCCCGGTAAAGTTCATCGGTGTGGGCGAGGGGATCGATCAGCTCGAGCCGTTCGAGCCGCGGGCCTTCGTCGACGCCCTCTTCGACGCGTAGCATCTTGTCAGCTCGCTGTGCCGCACAGATGGCACAGCATGACGATAGACTAGAGACTGTAGCGGTCGCCGACGCGCGGCCCGGCGTGAGACGAAAGGGAACGAGCAGAGGTGGCACAGAGCGAGAAGGAACGAGCCCTCGAAGCCGCGATGGCGCAGATCGAGCGCCAGTTCGGCAAAGGGTCGATCATGAAGATGGGCGAGGCCCACGCGAGGATGGCGCTCGACGTCATCTCGACGGGCTCGATCGCGATTGATCTCGCGCTCGGCGTCGGCGGGCTGCCGCGCGGCCGCGTCGTGGAGATCTTCGGCCCGGAGTCCAGCGGCAAGACCACGCTCGCACTGCACGTGATCGCGGAGGCGCAGCGCAACGGCGGGACGGCCGCCTTCGTCGACGTCGAGCACGCGCTCGACCCCGCCTACGCCAGCAACCTCGGGGTCAATCTCGAGGATCTGCTGGTCTCGCAGCCGGATACCGGCGAGCAGGCACTCGACATCGCGGAGATGCTGGTACGCTCGAACGCGGTCGACGTGGTCGTGGTCGACTCGGTGGCCGCGCTGGTGCCCAAGGCTGAGATCGAGGGCGACATGGGCGATTCGCACGTCGGCCTCCAGGCACGCTTGATGTCGCAGGCGCTGCGCAAGCTGACCGCCGCGATCTCACGCTCCAAGTGCGTGATGATCTTCATCAACCAGATCCGCGAGAAGATCGGCGTGATGTTCGGCTCACCGGAGACGACCAGCGGCGGCCGTGCTCTGAAGTTCTACGCGTCGGTTCGCCTCGATGTTCGCAAGCTCGAGCAGATCAAAGTCGGGCAAGACGTCGTCGGCACGAGAACGCGCGTGAAGGTCGTGAAGAACAAGGTCGCGCCGCCCTTCCGCGTGGCCGACTTCGATATCACCTACGGCAAGGGCATCTCGAAGATCGGCTCGATCCTCGACAAGGCGCTCGAGCTCAACTTGATCGGGAAGAGCGGCTCGTGGTACACCTACGGCGACATGCGTATCGGCCAAGGCCGCGAGAACGCGAAGAGCTACCTCGAGGAGCATACGGAGACGGCGGGTGAGATCGAGGCGACGATTCGCGAGCAGCTCAAGAGCGCATCCTCCAGCAACGGTGCCGCTCCCGCAACGGTCGGCGCCGTGAGCGAGGGTGGTGACGAGTAGCGCGCCGCAGGCGCGGGAGGCTGGGGCCTACGTCACGGCGCTGCGGATGCTGGCGAGGCGCCGCCTGACGGAGGCGGCGCTCTTCGCGAAGCTCGAGCAGAAGGGCTTCTCGGAGGAAGATGTACGGGCGGCCGTGGAGCGTTGCAAGAGCGAGCGCTACCTGGATGACCGGCTCTTCGCGCAACTCCATGTTACGGGCGCGCTGGAGCGGCGCAACGTCGGCGACCGGCGGGTCGTGGCCGA
>JAGWST010000259.1 GCA_028869325.1 bacterium
AAGAAACGCGGCACGAACGCCAGGAGAGCCAGCAGGTGCACTCCGATCAGCCAGATCGTTACCGGCCAGTTGACCTTCATTCGCGCCTTCGTCATATGCGTTCTCCACTTCCCTGCGGTATCCACCGCAGATCGGGCTGGCGGGCGGCGCGCGTCTCGTCGATGCGTCCGACCGGCGTGTGCTGCGGTGCTTGGAAGAGACTCTCCGGATCGCGCTTGGCAATCTCGACGAGGCGCCGCAGCGTCTCGACGAACGCGTCCAGCGTCTCCTTCGTCGCGGTCTCGGTGGGCTCGATCATCAGACACTCGGGGACGATGAGCGGAAAGTAGATCGTCGGCGCCATATAGCCTTCGTCCAGCAGGCCTTTGGCAAGATCGAGCGCGCGCACGCCGGTCTCGCGCTTGAGATCTTGGGCGCTCGCCACGAACTCGTGGCGGCAGACCTCGTTGTAGGGCACCGTGAGGAACTCCGCGATCTTGACGCGCAAGTAGTTGGCGTTGAGGATCGCCAGCTGACTCACCTTGCGCAAGCCGTCCGCCCCGTTGGCGTAGATGTACGCCAGCGCGCGCACGGCGTGCGCGAAGTTCGACCAGAATGAGCGCACCGGTCCGACCGAGTGCGGACGGTCGAACTCCAACGCGAACGCGTGCGCCTCCGAGGTCGGGCCATCCGGACCGCTGCGCACCACGATCGGCGTGGGCAGGTAGGGCACCAGATGCTCCGCCACGCCGATGGGGCCGTGGCCGGCGCCGCCGCCGCCGTGCGGGATCGTGAAGGTCTTGTGCGTGTTGAGGTGCATGAGGTCGAAACCCATATCGCCCGGGCGCGTGATGCCCATCAGCGCGTTGGCGTTCGCGCCGTCGTAGTACATCAAGCCGCCGGCGTCGTGCACGATCTTGGCGATCTCGGCGATCTCGTCTTCGAAGAGCCCCAGCGTGTTCGGGTTGGTCATCATACAGACGGCCGTGTCTAGGCCCACGGCCTTGCGCAGCTCCTGGGGATCGACGCGGCCGTTCCCCTTGGACTTCAGCGAGACGACTCGATAGCCGACCATCGCCGCGGAGGCCGGGTTCGTGCCATGGGCGGTGTCGGGAACGACGACGACGGTGCGCTGCCTCTCACCGCGCGCCTTGAAGTAGGCCTTGGCGATCAGCAGCGCCGTGAGCTCCGCCTGCGCGCCGGCCGAAGGGTTCAGCGAGAAGGCGGCCATCCCGAAGAGCGAGGCCAGCGCGCGCTCCAGCTCCCACATCACCTGCAGCGCACCCTGCGCCAAGTGGTCGGGCGCGAACGGGTGCAGGTCGCGGAAGCCGGGCAGTGCCGCGGCGGCATCATTCACCTTCGGGTTGTGCTTCATCGTGCACGAGCCCAGCGGATAGAAGCCGAGATCGATGCCGAAGTTCTTCTGCGAGAGGCGCGTGAAGTGGCGCACCGCCTCCAACTCCGAGAGATCGGGCAAGGCCAGATCGTTGCGCAGCGCCTCCGCCGGGAGAAAGCTCTCCGGCGCCGCCGTCGAGGCGACGTATGGCGTCGCGCGACCGGGCTGCCCCTGCTCGAAGAGCAACGGCGTCCGCGCGTGCGCTCGCGCAAGTTGGTCGCTAGACGGCGGCACGGACGGGAACCTCCTGCAGGGCGGCGGCAAGCGCTCGTACGTCGCCGTCGGTGGTGAGCTCGGTGGCGGTCATCAAGATCGCATCGGCGTACTCGGGATACCAGCGGCCCAGGTCCACGCCGCCCAAGATGCCCTTGGACTCCAGCCACGCCAGGACCTCGGCGGCGCTCCCCGGCACGCGCACCACGA
>JAGWST010000260.1 GCA_028869325.1 bacterium
CGCCGCGGCTGCGCGCGAGCACGGCCAGCCGGTGGACCGCGTCGGCCGCGTTGGCGTGACCTTGCAGGGCGGCGCGGATCTCCTCCTCGGAGACGAAGCGATGGATGCCGTCGGTGCAGAGCAGTAGTTGATCGTCGGCGGCAAGCTCGAAGTGGACGACCGAGGCCTCGAGTGCCGGCTGCGTCCCCAGCGTGCGCGTGAGCAACGCCTTCGGCGCCTGCTCGCCCGCGCCGCCGTGGGGCACCAGATCGGCGAAGAGCGAATCGTCGACCGTCAGCCGCCGCAGCGAGTTCCCCCGGAGAATGTAGGCGCGGGCGTCGCCGGCGTGGGCGACGTAAGCGTGCGAGCCCACGATCAGCACCAGCGTCAGCGCCGCGCCGCCCGCAACGAAGTCTTCGTGTGAGCCGCTCTGCGCGTAGAGGCGGCTGTTGGCATGACGCAGGGCGGCCAAGAGCGTCTGACGGAGCTCGGGGATCGAGAGGGAGCGGGAGAGGTAGGAGCCACGCATGTGGCGGCGCAGATATTCGCGGACGAGGGCCAGGCCGAGTGCCGCGGGGCCGGAGCCGCCGCTCGCGACGCGGCCGAAGCCGTCGGCGACTGCCAGCAGCGTCGCGCCCGGGGCGATACCCTCCGAGACGTACGCGTCATCGTTGGTGCGGCGGCGTACGCCAAGCTCGGAACTTACCGCTACTTCCACGGCTCCATCCCCACGAACTCCACCGCCGACGCGCCTACTTCGATGCGATCGCCGGGCCGCAGCGCGGTCGGCTGCTCGATCTGCCCACCGTTGACGTAGGTGCCGTTTCTGCTCCCTACATCTTCTACCCACGCCCGGGCGCCGCGCCGTACGACGCGCGCGTGACTGCGACTCACGCGCAAATCCTCCAAGACGATCGCGTGCCCGCCCGCGCGTCCGATCGTCGCCTCGTCGCGCACGCGAACGATACGGCCGTCGTTGAGCACACGAAACGTCAACGCTGCCGACCCGCGCGGAACCCGTGGTGCTTTGGCGAGCGCCGCGTACGCCGTGTAGGCGCCGAGTGCGCCGAGCAACGCGAGCGTCTGCTCTCGCAAGACCGCGGGAATCACGGGCCGGACGGGGCCTCTTCGACCACCAGCAAGGTGTCACCTAGCTCGACCCGCATCCCGCGCAGCAGGCGCTGGCGCTCGACGCGGCGGCCATCGACCAGCGTGCCGTTGCGCGAGGCGAGATCGACGATCTCCCCGCCGCCGTCCACCGGCTCGATGCGCGCATGGTGGCGCGAGACGCGGGGATCGCGCAGCACCAGGTCGCACGCGGCATCGCGACCGATCGTCCCGCCAAACTCCAGCGCAAGCCGCGCGCCCGCGGGCAAGCCGCGCTCCACGACCAGCGCGAGCATCGCCCTGGCGGTCCCCTCGACCTCAACGTTCACCTCGCCCGCCGAGGCCAGCTCGCTGGCGATCAGGCGCACCTCGGGACGCTCGCGAAGGGGCACGCCCAGCGCTGCGGCCATCTCCTCGGCGAGCTGGCGCCACTGCTCCACCAGGTCGGCCCGGTAGGGGGCCAACCGCTCGAAGTCCAGCTGGGGAATGCGCACGAGGAATACCTGGGGTGGAGCGCCCTTGCGCTCGCCCAGGGCGTAGGCCTCCAGCGCCGCGGCCATCTTGCGTGCCACCTCGGCGGGCTGCACCTCGCTGGGAAACGTCTTGGCGAAGACGCGCTCCACGAAGGCGGCGCACGCCTCCTCGAGCCTGGCCAGGAAGCTCACGGGGCTCCGTTACGCGAGGGCCTGCTCCGCTTCCCGCCGAGCCGTGGGAGGGTCATCCCGGGCGGCCGAGTGCCGCCATGAAGAAACCGTCCCGCCCTCCGATGCCGGGGGGAATCAGCAGTCCCGGCCCCGCCACAGACTCCGTCAGGTGCGGGGGAGGCTGGAGCACGAGCGTCGCGGGGGCATCGGCCAAGGCCGCGGTGACGACCTCCTCGCCCTCCAGCGGATCGGTAGAGCAGACGGCGTAGACCAGCCGTCCGCCGGGCGCCAGAGCCTGGAGCGCCCCGGTGAGCAGCCGCCGCTGCAGGGGGGCCAGTCGTGCGGCGTCGTCCGGACGCTTGCGCCAACGCGCTTCGGGGGCGCGGCCGAGGATGCCGAGTCCCGAGCAGGGTGCGTCCAGCAGGATCCGATCGGCGCCCTCGAGCTGCGGCGGCCACGGCTGCGAGAGGTCGGCCTCTAAGGGGCGGATGCAGCCGGCGCCG
>JAGWST010000261.1 GCA_028869325.1 bacterium
CCGCCGGCGGGCGCCACCGTCGCGGCGCCCAACGTGCGTCTCTATGAGGAGCGTTACTTGGCAGGGCAGGTGCACTGCACCGGCCCCGTCTCCTGGAGCATCGAGCGCCACCGCGCGCTCGCGGCATCCTGCGCCACGCATGCGGGGCGCCTCTCGGCGATCCACCGTCTGGGCGCCAAGGTCGGCCACGCGTGGTATCAGGTCGAGCGCAGCGGCGCGACCAACCTGCTGCTGGTCGACGCGAAGGGCAACGTTCTAGCCCAAGAGCCGCTGAAGATTCTGCCGCGCTACGCCGGGCAGTCGATCGGCGGCGACGAGGAGTAGGGGCAATGTCAACCACGACGTTTTCGATCGTCACCCCCGTGGCGCTGCGCTTCGAGGGGCAGGCGGATTTGGTGATCGTGCCCGGCACCGAAGGCGAGCTAGGCGCCCTGCCGCGCCACGCCGCCCTGGTCACCACCCTCAAGCCCGGGGTCGTTCGGGCCAACACGATCGGCGCCGACGGGAAAGCAAGCGAGCGGCGCGAATTCGCGATCGGACCGGGCTTCGCGCAGGTCCTCCCGGAGAGCGTCACGGTGCTGGTGGACGCCGCGTGGGAGAAGAGCGAGGTCGACGTGGAGGAGACGCGCGCCGAGCTGCGCGCGGCTCGTGAGCGCCCGGCCGGCTCCGAGGCCCAGAACGAGGCCAACCGCCTGGCCGAGCATATCCTCTTGGCCAAGCTGCGGGTCGCCGGGGTGTACGAATAGGGCGCTTCTTCATTCGAAGGTTCGCGGTTCCCCCCGGCCGCGGACGATACTATAGGCAGCACTCTGGGTGCCGCCGGTCATTGGGGGATATCGTCGTTTGGCTCTTAGCGACTCTGCGATCTTCGGAGCGTGGCTCGAGGACGGCCAGGCACTGCAGGCTGCCGGGCGCTGGCGTTTCGCCGGTGATGGAACCTTCACGTTCACGCGGCAGCAGAGCGGCTCGATGCAGCATCGCCGCGGCACCTTTCGCATGCAGGACCGCGGCGAGCAGACCGTTCTGAGGTTGGAGCACGACGGTAAGAGCTCCTTGGTGCCGGTGCGGCTCTCGGGCGGGTCCCTGCAGATGCTCGTGCGCGCCGACGGGGCTCAGGTCGTGCGCGCCTATCGCCGCGCCAATACGCAGAGCCCCGCCGTGCAGGAGGTGGCCGGGCGCCTCTGCGGCCGCTGGGAGCGGGCGGATACGCGCCACGACGAGATGATCGGCGAGTTCTACGAGTTTGCGCCGGATGCGTCGTTCGTACGGGTCGAGGGTTGCCATCGCAACCTGCAAGGCGACCAGACGAGCACCTTCGACACCCTCTCCGTGCGAGCGGGCATCTATCTCCTGGAGCAGGTCGGCGGCGGCATCGCGCTCTCGTTCGAGATCGACGGTCAGCTCCGGTTGGCCGGCAAGGTACGCCTCTCGGAGCAAGAGCTGACGCTGGACGGGCCGCGTCCAATGCGCCTGCTTCGGCGCGTTGTCGGCCCCGCGTTTCGTCGCCAGCAGGAGGCAGGCTAGCGGCGTCGCAGGAAGCCCACCTGCTATGTCCCTTCGCCCCGGCTGGGCGCGCCTCGCCGCGCGGCTCTTTCCGATTCTCGTGTTGCTCCTGATCGAGCGCTGCCTGCCTGCGCCCGCCGCCAAGATGAGGGCGGGGGCGCCTGCACGCCGAAATTCACCGTAACGATGACCTTCGATCGCCTCGAGACAACGCTACGCCTGCGCGGAGGCCACCGTTTGCACGGCGCCGTTCGCGTCCACGGCTCCAAGAACGCGACGTTGCCGATCATGGCCGCCGCGCTTCTCTGCGACGGCGAGGTGATCATCAAGCACGCGCCGCGCATCACGGACGTCTCCGTGATGGAGGCGCTGCTCGAGTCGCTGGGGGCGAGGGTCCGGCAACAGGGCAGCAACACGCTGCGCATCGGCGCGGAGAACATCGGACAGACGCGTGCGCCGTACACGCTGGTCCGCAAGCTCAATGCATCCTTCGACGTCACGGGCGCGTTGCTGGGTCGTTTGGGGCGCGCGGAGGTCCCGCTTCCCGGCGGCTGCGTGCTCGGCACGCGCGCGACGGATCTCCACGAGCAGGGCTTCCGCGCCCTGGGCGCCGAGGTGCGCGGCGAGCGCGGCTACCTGGTGGCCGAGGCGCCCAACGGCCTGCACGGCGCCGACATCGCCTTTCGCTTTCCGAGCGTCGGCGCGACGAAGAATGTGATGCTGGCCGCAGTCTACGCGCGCGGCACTACCACGCTGCGCAACGCGGCCATGGAGCCCGAGGTCGTCGACCTGGCCAACTTTCTGATGGCCGCCGGGGCCCGCATCACCGGCCAGGGCAGCGATACGATCTCGATCGAGGGCGTCGACCGCCTTCACAGTGTCGAGTACGAAGTCATCGGCGATCGCATCGCGGCCGGGACGCTGCTGCTGGCGGGGGCGATCACCCGCGGCACGGTGACGGTGCAGGGCACCGAGCCCGCACACCACGACGCCCTGCTCTCGGCCTTGGAGGAGTGCGGCGTGACTTGCAGCGTGGGAGAGCGATGGGTGGGCGTCGATGCCACGGGAACCCGCAGCGGCACGGATATCTTGACGGCTCCCTTCCCCGGCTTTCCAACCGACCTCCAACCGATGATGACGGCCTTCCTGGCGACCTGCCCGGGGACCAGCGTGGTGGAGGAGACGATCTTCAACGCGCGTTTTGCATACGTCAACGAGCTGCTGCGCATGGGCGGCGATATTCGCGTCCAAATGGATTCGAACGCCGCCGTCGTAAAGGGACCCGCGGACTTGGAAGGGGCCCCCGTCGAGGCCGCGGACATCCGCGCCGGAGCCGCGTTGGTGCTGGCGGGCTTGGCGGCGCGCGGCGAGACGGAGATCGCGGGACTGGAGTTCATCGATCGCGGTTACGAGCGTCTCGAGGAGATGCTCACCGACCTCGGCGCGCAGGTACAGCGTTCCAGCGGCATCGTCGCGCTCGCGGAATCGGCGAGCTCGTACGAGACGACTACCATACCGACTGTCGGCTAAGGCGACGGCGGCCTGTGTCATAAGGAGTTAGAGTGGAGATCGGCATCGACCTCGGGACGGCCAACGTCCTGGTTTACGTCAAGGGTCGCGGCATCGTCTTGCGCGAGCCCTCCGTCGTCGCAAAGGATCTGCGCACGGGGCGCACGCTCGCGGTCGGCGAGGAGGCGCGTCAGATGCTCGGCAAGACGCCGGCCAACATCCAGGCCATTCGCCCGTTGCGCGACGGCGTCATCGCCGACTTCGAAGTCACCGAGGCGATGCTGAACTACTTCATCAAGAAGGTCACGCGCAGCCGTTCGCTGTTCGAGATTCTCTTCAAGCCGAAGCCGGCGGTTACGATTTGCGTGCCCGCGGAGATCACGAGCGTCGAAGAGCGCGCGGTTCGCGACGCGGCGAAGCTCGCCGGCGCCCGCAGCGTCGACATCATCGAGGAGCCGATGGCAGCCGCGATCGGCGCAGGCCTTCCGATCGACGGCCCCTCCGGGAACATGGTCGTCGACATCG
>JAGWST010000262.1 GCA_028869325.1 bacterium
CCATCGTCGACGAGGTGGTGCTCTTCTTGGAGGGAAAACAGGGTGTCTTGCTCGAGCGCCTGCAGCGCGAGATGCAGAGCGCCTCGGAGGCCCTCAACTTCGAGCAAGCCGCACATCTGCGCGATCGCATCGTCGCCGTTCATCGCGTGACGGAGCGCCAGAAGGTCGTCTGGCAGACGCGCGTCGACATGGATTTGATCGCCGCCGCCTACGCCCAGGGGCATGCCTGCTTTCAAGTCTTCATGGTGCGCAGCGGAAAGCTGATCGGACAGGAGCACTTCATCGTCGAAGGCGGCTCCGGCGATACCGCGGAGGCGCTCTTCGACGCCTTCCTCACGCAGTTCTACACGGCGCGCACGCCGATGCTCGATCGGGCGCCGGGGGCGTATCTGCCCACGGGAACCAGTGCGCTGGACGTGCTGGCGCCCGTGGCCGAGCCGCGGCGTGCGCGCGCCGCGCGCGATGCCGCCGCGGCCGCCGTCCCCAAGGAGATCTTGGTCGAGACGCTGCCGGTGGAGCGCGCGACCATCGAGCGCTGGCTCTCGCAGACAAAAGGACAGCGCGTGCGCGTGCTGTGGCCGCGGCGCGGCGTGCGCGCCGACTATCTGCGCATGGTGGCTGAGAACGCCGCCCAGAACCTGCGCGCCTTCCTCGCGCACCAGGAGCTGCAGGAGACCGCCTCGGCGCGCTCGCTCACGGAGCTTGCGGCGGCCCTCGATCTGGCCGAGCCGCCGCGCCGCATCGAGTGCTACGACATCTCAAACATCCAGGGCACCAACGCCGTCGCCTCAATGGTCGTCTTTCTCGACGGGCGCGCAAAGAAGGGCGAGTATCGCAAGTTTGCGATGCACTACGACAAGGGGCCGAACGACTTTGCGATGATGCAGGAGGCGCTGCGCCGGCGACTGCGCTATCTCAAGCCAGAGAGCGTCGTCCAGAGCCCCGGCGTGGAACGCGAGCTGAGCAAGCGCGACCGTTTCTCCAAGCGCCCAGACCTGCTGCTGATCGACGGCGGCAAGGGACAGCTGGGCGCCGTGGTGGCGGTCTTAGAGGAACTCGATCTCTTCGGCATTCCGGTGGCCGGCCTGGCGAAGGAGCACGAGTGGCTCTACCTGCCGGGGCAGGGCGAGCCGGTGGTCCTGCCGGCCGGCTCGCCGGCGCTGCACCTGGTGATGCGTATCCGCGACGAGGCCCACCGCTTTGCGATCACCTTCCACCGCCAGAAGCGCGCCAAGGCGATGACGATCAGCGCGCTCGACGTCGTCGAGGGGATCGGAGGCGTTCGCAAGCGTCGCCTGTTGAAGCAGTTCGGCTCGGTCGCGGGGATAAAGCGGGCGGCGCTCGAGGAGATCGCCGCCGTCAAAGGATTGACGCCTCAACTCGCTGCTCGCGTCAAGGAGGCGCTTGGATGAACCTGCTGCTCAGGCTCGCATTGAACGCCATCGCGTTGCTGGTGGTGGCTCACGTCGTCCCCGGGGTCCATTTGCACGGCGTGGTACCGACCCTCGTCGCGGCGCTTCTGCTGGGCGTGGTGAACGCGATCCTGCGGCCGATTCTGATCGTGCTCAGCTGTCCGATCGAGGTTCTGACCCTGGGCCTCTTCACGCTGGTGATCAATTCGCTGCTCTTCCTCTTCGTTGCACGGCTGGTTCCGGGCTTCGAGGTGGCGGGCTTCGCCGCGGCCTTCTGGGGTGCCATCGTGATGGCCACCGTCTCCTTCATCCTGGCGCTGATCTTCCCGGTCAGCCGCGCAACCGATTGACGAGAGGCGCGGGTCTAGAGTACTGTAGGTAGGCGTATCGACGGCCAAACGCGGGGGTGAATCAGCTTCGACGTTGGGGTTCGGCGATATGGTAGCAGGCCGAGCTGCGAGCTCTCGTAAAACGATCGCACGGCAACAAACGCCAACAACGAATACGCTCTGGCTGCCTAATCTAGGCTAGTCACGGCCCCGGGGATGTCGCCGATGCAGGCCCCGGAAGCCGTCATCAAGTTCGGCTGGCATGCGAGACGGCGCCCCCGACCGCATGCGAGATCTGTGGGGCTGCTGCGCAGGGTAAGCCCCGTTCCGAGACGTCCCCGCGAGTAAGGTAAATTCGGAGCTGAGCCTGGAGAAGCCGATCGCGCGGTTCCAGCGGACCCGGGTGGCAGTGCCCGGCACCTCCACCATCTAGGGCGGCGAGGTCCACGCAAGCGCGTTGGACCTCGCCCGTTTTTTAGCGCGCGCTGCGTTGTGACGATCCTCACCTGCGGCCTCACGAGCGGAGAACCCGCCGGCCGGCCGGTACGCATCCGCTCGCAAACGTTGCGGAGAGACCGATAACTCTCGTATGTGAGCGACGGCTCTCCCGATGAGGCAAAGGCCGAGCGCCCGCGGAAAGCGAACGTTCGTACCCCGTGAGAATCGCGCGGCTTCTCGGCGGGCTGGCCCTGGTGGTGGTTATCGCCATCGGCGTTCATGCTTGGCTCACCAGAAATCCCGCCGTGTCGGGCAATCAGATCACGGTGTACTACGTGCGCGCCAGCGACGAGCACGTCGTGCCGTGGCCCGTCTCGCTTGGTCCGGCTCGCGATCTCAAGAGCATCGCTTTCTACGCCGCGACCCAGTGCGTCGCGGGGCCGCCATCGACCATCAGCGACGTCGTGCGATTTCCGCAGGGAACTCACGTGCTCTCCGTCGACGTTGCCGGTGGGACGGCAACCGTCGATATCTCGAAAGAGGTCGAGAGTCTGGTCGGCGGCGGTCTCCAGGAGAGTGCCGAGTTCAAGGCGCTCGTCTGGACGATGACTACGTTGCCAGAGATCCGCGCCGTGCAGGTGCTGGTTGATGGGCGGCGTCTCCCCACGCTCCCCGGAGGTCACCTTGAACTCGACGAACCGTTGTCACGCTCGAGTTGGTAGCGCGCTCGTCGCGCTCCTGATCGCCCTGCTCGCGTTCGCCTTGCCGCACGCGGTCCGCGCGCAGAGCGGCGGCACCGTCGTCGTCTCGCTCCAGGGAGGCCACTTTCAGCTTCAGACCATCGACAACGTCAACGGCGCGCTCGCCGTCTCGGTCCGCGACCCAGGCCTGGGTAACCTGTTGCGCAGCGCCGGCGCATCCATCCAGTGGCATCCGGGCGAGTCGTATATCGTGGTCACCGCCGCCGATCGCCGCGTCATCACGATGACCCTTGGAGACTCGCACATCAACGCCGGCGGCGTGCTGCAGAGCCTACCCTTCGCGCCCTACACGGACGGCGGCGAGGCCTTCGTGCCGTTCGATGCGATGGCGCGTGCGCTCTATCTCTCGCCGTCGCACGTGGAGAACGGCCAGATCGATCTGCGCCCGCTGCTGGCGAGCCTGGAGATCGTCCGCGACGGCCAGCGCACGGTGGTCATCCTCCACGGCGGGGCGACGCTGCGCTTTCGGCGCGTGCTCGACCGGCCGGAGCGCTTCGAGATCGCGCTGCCGGACTTCACCTCGCGGCTGGACCCCGTGCAGCGCGTCGATGCGCCCGGGCTCGCTAGCCTGCGCATCGGCGAGAAGCGCGGCACCTTCGAGTCGGCGACGATCGTGACGTTCTCCGCCTCGCGCGACTCGATCCACGAGATCCTTCCCGGCCCATCGACCTCGGAGCTGGTGATCGCCTTCGGCACGCGCGGCGTGGCCCTCGACGCCCCTCTGCCCGCGCAGCGCACGGCGCGCATCCCGCTCAAACCGCTTGCGCCGCCGCCGCCCGTGGCGGTCAACCGTCCGCAGGGGGCCGGATCGCCGGCGGCCCCCGCCCCGCCGGCGGCCACGCCCGCCCCGCCCGCGGCTTCGCTGGGCGGTCCACTTCCGGAGCCGCTGGACTCGAACGCTCCGAGCGCACCCGCGCAAGCGCCGAGCGCGACCCCTGCGCCGGCGGCCACGCCCGCGCCCGCGGCCCACGTCACGGGCTACAGCGTGCAGCCCGTCGATGACGGCATCCGCCTCACGTTGAACGTGACGGGGACGGCCGTCTACGAGTGGCACCAACTGCGCGACAACCGCTTCTACGTCGACGTGCACAACGCGATTCTGGATATCCCGCCGCAGGACCGAGATATGGACCAGAACATCGTCGCCGTGCGCACGGTGCGCCTCCACCAGTTTCAGAAGGCGCCCGAGCCGGTGGTGCGCGTCGCCTTCGATCTGGGAGCCGACGATCGCGTAACCGTGACGCCCGGCGCCGGTTCGGTGGTGCTCTTCGCCCCCGGGGCGCCGGTGGTCGGCGCGCGCATCGGCTCCGGGCGAGTCGGCCCCACCTTCGCCGACGACAGCACGGCTGACGGGACGCTGGCCGAGAGCGGCTTGACGGTTGGCGGCCAGCCGGCGTCGCAGCAGAGAACGGCCTGGGCCGGCGGGACGAACTCGAAGCTGATCGTGATCGATCCTGGGCACGGCGGCTCCGATCCGGGTGCGCAGAATCCGGCCGCCGGCCTGGTCGAGAAGAGCCTCACGCTCAACATCTCGCGCAGGCTGAAGAGCATCCTGGAGGCCGAAGGCTGGCAGGTGGTGATGACCCGCGACTCGGACCACGACGTGGGGTACGCCTTCGACTCCGACAAGGTGGAGCTGCAGGCCCGCGCCGACGTCGCCAACAAGCGCGGCGCGCGGATGTTCGTCAGCATCCACATCAACAGCTTCACCTCCTCGGGCCTCGACGGCACGACGACGTACTACTACAAGCCGCAGGATCTCTCGCTGGCCAACAGCATCGACCGTTCGCTCTCGGCGCTCTCCACCAAAGACGACGGGGTGCGTAAGGCCAACTTCTACGTGCTGCACCACACCACGATGCCCTCCGTATTGGTCGAGGTGGCCTTCCTCTCGAATCCGGGCGACGCGCGCCTGCTGCAGTCGCCGGAGTTTCTCCAGGAGGTTGCCAAGGACATCGGCAAGGGCATCGACAACTACGCCGGCTCGAACGGCGCGCCCTCACAGAACGCGCCGCAGACCACCGGCGACGTCGGTGACGCAGGGGACACGGGAAGCGCGAAGTGATCGCCATCTTCGATTCGGGCCTGGGCGGCCTCAGCGTGCTCGCGCGCGTGCGCGAGGCGCTGCCGCTGCAAGACGTCGTCTACCTGGCCGATCAAGCGCGCGTGCCCTACGGTGACCGTGGGCTCGAGGAGATCCACGCCTACGCCGTGGAGAACTTCGCCTTCCTCGAGCGGATGGGAGGCGATCTTATCGTCGTTGGCTGCAACACCAGCTGCGCGGCGGCGCAGCTCTACGGCTGGCCGACGGGGCTCCCGCTGCTCGACCTCTTCGACGCGGCCGGCGAGGCCGTCGCGGCTGCCGGCGTCGGTGAGGCTGTGGTCTTGGCGACCGCGGCCACCGTGCGCAGCGGCGGATATGCGCGCTCCATCACGCGCAACGCGCCGCAGGTACGGGTGCGCGAGGTGGCCGCTCCGGAGCTCGTGCCGCTGGTCGAGGCGGGTGAGTCCGGCTCCCCGCGGGCGTTCGCCGCCGTCTCCCGCATCGTCCGGCCGCTGGGCGGCGTGGAGTCGATCGTCTACGGCTGCACGCACTACCCGTTCCTGGAGCGCCATCTGCGCACGCTGCTCCCCGCGACGAGATTCATCGACCCCGCCGAGCAGCAGGCTCGCAACGCCGCGCAGGCCGTCCGCGGCTTGGGGCTGCGCGACGAGGCCGGCGAGGTTCGCCTCTACACCACCGGGGATCCCGAGGCGTTCCGTCGAGGCGTGGAGGCGCTGGTGGGTCCCATCGGCGCCGTCGCCCGCGCACCGCTAGCAGGCGTCTGACCTCTCGCGCCAAAGGTGCGCGCCCAGCCGCAGCGCCCTTTACTTTGCAATGCAAAGTATGATATAACTTTGCACCGTAAAGTTCTTATCCCCCGTGGAATCAGGTCTGGGCGATCTGATGGATGTTGAAGAGATGGAAGAAGATCGCGGTGGTCGCCGCCCCCAGCAGGGCGCCGGCGACGACCTGCATGACGGTGTGCGAGCGCAGGTACCAGCGGGACCAGCCGACCAGCGGGATCAGGAGCAGCAGCGGCAACGGCTCGCGTCCGTAGAGCAGAAGCAACGCGACCACCGGGGCCGAGATGCCCAGCGCGTGGGTGGAGATCTTCCAGGTGCGCGTGATGCCCAACACCAGCGCGCTGGAGACGCCGTAGCCGAACATCATCGCCACCAGCAGTTGGGGGCCGCGGAGCAGAGCCAGCAAGATCGCCCCGACCAAGTAGAAGATCACGAAGATCCCGAAGACGGCGGCCCGCTGCTCGCGATCCGACATATCCAGATCGTCGATGCGGCCGAGCTGGTAGAGCCAGAAGACGTACGCCATCGGTCCGAAGGTGGTGAAGAAACCGGTGAACGCGCAGTAGAACCAAAAATCGTAGGTGGATTTCGAGACGGCGTGGGCAAGGATGGCAAGCAGGGCAATCGCCGTGAGAAACGGATTGAAGATCGTCGAGATGATCCGCGCCACGTCCGTGTAGACGCGGTGAGAGCGCCACGATTTGACACTGCCCGTCGGTAGGGGAGCCGGCCGCACCTGGGGAGTATAGCACGGCCAAAGGCCCCTCCCTGCCGTCGAGGGATCGAGGGCCCGGCCCGGGCGGGTTCCGAGCCGCCGACGCGGGTACGGTAGAGGCGAGATGATTCTGGAGCGTATCGACACCCCTGAGGACCTCAAGCGTCTCTCGCGCGACGAGCTGCGCACGCTTGCCGGAGAGCTGCGCGAGCGCATCGTCGAGGTCTGTGCGCAAAACGGCGGCCATCTCGCGCCGAACCTGGGCGTCGTCGAGCTGACGATGGCGCTGCACTACGTCCTGCGCTCGCCGCAGGACAAGATCGTCTGGGACGTCAGCCACCAGTCTTACGTGCACAAGCTCCTCACCGGCAGGCGCGAGCGCTTCTCCACCCTGCGCCAAGGCGGGGGGCTCTCCGGTTTCGCCATGCGCGCGGAGTCGCCGCACGACGCATTCGGCGCCGGGCACGCCTCGACGGCCGTGAGCGCCGCGCTGGGAATGGCGACCGCGCGCGATCTGCGCGGTGGCGACGAGACGATCGTTGCCGTGTTGGGCGACGGCGCCCTCACCGGCGGCCTCGCCTACGAGGCGCTCAACAACGCGGGGCAGCGCAAGAACAACTTCATCGTCATCCTCAACGACAACGAGATGTCGATCGCCCCGAACGTCGGCTCGATCGCCTCGTACCTCTCGGTGCTGCGCGCGCAGCCGCTCTCGCGTTTCGCGCGCGATACTACCAAGCGCGTCTTGGGGCGGGTCCCCTTCGGCGGCGTCGCCAAGCGCGCGCTGGGAACCGCTGAGCAGGCGGCGATGCGGATGATCGCCCCCGACAAGAAGACCGCCATCATCTTCGAGGAGCTGGGCTTCACCTACATCGGCCCGATGGACGGCCACGAGTTCGACCAGCTCGTCGCGGCGCTCGAGGCGGCCAAGGGCATTCGCGGCCCCGTGCTGCTCCACGTTCTCACCACCAAGGGCAAAGGCTATCAGCCCGCTGAGCTCGACAGCCGCACGTTCCACGGCTGCGGCTCATTCGAGATCGAGAACGGCAAGATCGAGAAGAAGCCCGGCGCCCGGGCCACCTTCTCCGATGCCTTCGGCGAGGCGATCGTCTCCGCCGCCGAGCGCGATCCGCGCGTGGTGGGCATCACCGCGGCGATGCCCGACGGCACAAAGCTCTCGAAGCTGGCACAGGCGTTCCCGGAGCGCTACATCGACGTCGGCATCGCGGAGGCGCATGCGGTCTGCTGCGCGGCGGGCCTGGCGACGCAGGGCATGAAGCCGGTCTGCGCGATCTACTCTACCTTCTTGCAGCGGGCCTACGATCAAGTCGTCCACGACGTGGTGGTGCAGGGCCTGCCGGTAGTCTTCGCACTCGATCGAGCCGGCTTGGTCGGCGACGACGGACCGACGCACATGGGGCTCTATGACGTTGCCTACCTGCGCACGCTGCCGGGCATCACGCTGATGGCGCCCAGCGACGAGAGCGAGGTCGGGCCGATGCTCGATCACGCTCTGGCGCTGGAGCGTCCGGCGGCGCTGCGCTATCCGCGCGGATCGACGGTGGGGACGCACGCCGTCAAGCACGCTCCGATCGTGCACGGCAAGGCCGAAGTGCTGCGGCGCGGCAGCGGCGTGGCCTTTCTGGCGCTGGGCAATTGCGTGGAGACCGCGCTCGATGCCGCCGACATGCTCGCCGCCGACGGGATCGCGCCGACCGTCGTCAACGCGCGCTTCGTGGTGCCGCTGGACGAGGATCTCCTGGCCGAGCTCGCCGCCGGCCACCCGCACTGGATCACCATCGAGGAGGCCTCGCTCGCGGGCGGCTTCGGATCGGCGGTGCTGGAGTTCGTCTCCGACCGGAGGCTGCGGGTGGGCGTCGAGCGCGTTGGCGTGGCGCCCGTCTTGGTCCAACACCAGAGCCAGAGGGTGCAGCGCGCCGCCTTCGGCATCGCTCCCGAGCCGCTGGCCGACCGCGTGCGGGCGGCTCTGGCCTTGGCGGGGGTTGAGGGCCGGCCCCCGGTGTGATACGATGCCAGCCGTGTTCCTAC
Source organism: bacterium (assembly GCA_028869325.1). Taxonomy (GTDB): domain Bacteria; phylum Vulcanimicrobiota; class Vulcanimicrobiia; order Vulcanimicrobiales; family SCRA01; genus SCRA01. Next base: position 8,552 of record JAGWST010000262.1, read on the forward strand.
TAGCTCAAGCGTCCGCGATCCCGAAGGCCGCGGCCACCCTGTTGCCCAAGGCGGTCCTCACGCCTGGCGCGACGTTGCCGGCGGTCCCGTTGCCCTACGTGACGCCGCCGTTCAATATCGCGCATCCGTTCCTCGCACACTCGTTGGGGGCGACCTTCATCATACTCGCGCTCGTCATGATCGTGCTGATGGGGGTGCAGACCACCAAGAACGAGGGGCTGGGGATCGGCTCCATCGGCGGCCAGCGCGAGTCGCTCTACCGCGGGCGCCTCGGCCGCGACGAGCAACTGGCGCGCATCACCACCTACGTCGCGATCGGCTTCGTGGTTTTCGGCTTCATCATCTCGCTGACAGGCGTCTAGCGAGGATACCCGTCATCCTGCGAGTGCGCTGAGCAAACCGAGCGTCCCGCTCCGGCGCGCCCGGGCGCGGGTGCGGGGAAAGGGAGGCCGAGGGGCCCCGAGAAATTGCCTGCCAGGGACGCGGAAGACCTTAGGTCTTCGCGGCCCGTCTCGCGCTCATGGCTTGGAAGGTGCAAGTTGGCGCTGCTCGAGGTCAAGAATCTCCATACGAACTTCTACTCCGAAGACGGCGTCGTGCGCGCCGTCAACGGCCTCACCTTCGATCTGGACCCCGGTTCCACGCTGGGCATCGTCGGCGAGTCCGGCTCCGGTAAGTCGGTCACCTCGCTCTCCATCATGCGGCTGATCCCCAATCCGCCGGGGAAGATCGAGGGCGGCAGCATCCTCTTCAACGGCCAGGAGCTGTTGAAGAAGAGCGAGGCCGAGATGCGTAGGATTCGCGGTCATGAGATCGCGATGATCTTCCAGGATCCGATGACCTCGCTCAACCCCGTGCTGACCGTCGGCGACCAGATCGCCGAGACGGTGCGCCTGCACCTCAAATTGGGGCGCAAGGAGGCGATGGAACGGGCGATCGAGATGCTGCGCCTGGTGCGCATTCCGGCCCCGGAGAATCGGGTCAAGGACTTTCCTCACCAGTTCTCGGGCGGCATGCGCCAACGCGTCATGATCGCCATGGCGCTCTCGTGCGACCCGCAGCTGCTCATCGCCGACGAGCCCACCACCGCGCTCGACGTGACGATCCAGGCGCAGATCCTCGACCTCATGCGCGAGTTGCAGAAGCGGCGTAACTCGGCGATCGTGCTGATCACGCACGACCTGGGAGTGGTGGCGGAGGTCTGCCAGCGGGTGCTGGTGATGTACGCCGGCAACATGGTGGAGTACGGCACCGCCGAGCAGATCTTCAAAGATCCCAAGCACCCCTACACCAAGGGCCTCTTGGAGTCGCTGCCGCGCCTGGACGACCGCGAGAGCAAGCGCCTGATCCCGATCGAGGGGCAGCCGCCAAATCTTCTGCGCATGCCCGCCGGCTGCGCGTTCGCGCCGCGCTGCAAGTTCCGCATGCCGATCTGCGACGAGGCGACGCCGCTCTATGATTTCGGCGACGGCCATGTGGCCCGTTGCTTTCTCTACGATCAACGTTCCGAGGCGCAGCGCACCGTCACGGTGCAGAATGCTCCGGCGGTGGCGGGCTCGGCCGTCGAGGCGGGGCACTAACGATGGCCGAGAATCTGCTGGAAGTCAACAATCTGGTCAAATACTTCCCGATCCACGCCGGGCTGCTCTCGCGCCACGTCGGCGACGTCAAGGCCGTCGACGACGTCTCGTTCTCGATCCGCAAGGGTGAGACGCTCGGGCTGGTCGGCGAGTCCGGCTCCGGGAAGACGACCACCGGGCGCCTTCTGCTGCGCTTGATCGAGGCCACCTCCGGCGAGGTCAAGTTCGAGGGCGGCGACGTTCTGAAGATGTCACGCGGCGAGGTGCGGCGTCTGCGTAAGGAGATGCAGATCATCTTCCAGGACCCGTACGCCTCGCTGAATCCGCGCATGACGGTGGGCGATATCATCGGCGAGCCGCTGGCGATCCACAGACTGGCGAGC
>JAGWST010000263.1 GCA_028869325.1 bacterium
GTTTACGCAGCTGAAGGCGAAACGGGACATCGCTCATTTCTTCTCCTCGTGTAATTCCAGGGTATCGATCATGCCGGTGAGGCACCGCAGATAGCCGGCGACGGCATCACGCGGTGCTGGGGAGCGCAGGTACGCCATGAGGCCGATCGTCGCTCCGAGCAGAAATGCAGCCGTCTCTTCCGTGTCCACGCCGCTGCGGAGCCGCCCGCGCGAACGCGCACGGCCCAACGACACGGCAAATGCGGCCTGCAGCCGCCGAAAATGCTCCGCGACCCGCTTTCGCGTCTGAGCGTGGAGCGGAGAACTCTCCATGGACGTCATCACCATCAGGCAGCCGAGGCGGCTTTGCCGGCGATGAATCGCGCCCTGGAACTGCTCAAAAAATGTACGAATCTCCGGCAGTGACGCCGTGGACCGTTCGAGAGGTTCCATCCAGCGCACCGCCACCTCATCCCGATAGAGATCGAGCGCACGCTGGAAGAGTCGTTCCTTCGCACCGAACGTGCTATAGATGCCGTAACGCTGGACGCCGGTGCGGTGCACCACGTCGTCCATCGAGGTTTGCGCATACCCTTTCTCCCAGAATAGGCGCATAGCGGCGTGGAGGCTCTCGTCCGGCTCGAACGTCTTTGTTCTGGGCATGATGCAACTATATCAGAATACACGTTCTGTAATCAGAGCGCAAGCTCCCTAACCCGCAAGCGTGGGAGACGCCAACTCGGCCAACGCACTACGACAAAGGATGCGAACGCTCCGCCGCTTCACGGAAACGATACCGCTATCTCGCCAGCAGCCCAAGATGCGCGCAACCGTCTGGCGGACCGTCCCGCTTACCTCCGCAAGCTCGTCCTGGGTCAATCCACTGACGATGCCGTTCGCGTCGTCGGCAAGGCGCAACATGACGGTTGCCAACCGTTGCTCCGCCGTAAACGCAGCCATCTCTTCCAGCCGCCCTTCGAGGGTAGACAAGCGGCGTCCCAAGAGATCGAGTAAACGCAGCGCAACGTCAGGCCGTCGTTGGATCAGGCGCTCCAGCGCACCCTTGCTCACGGTGCAAAGCACGCTCTTCTCGACGGTTTCAGCGAACTCTCCGTCGATGCGCTGGCCAAACGCACCCATCGATCCGAATACCGTGGGCGACATAAGGTCCATCAAGGGGATCTTCTGCCCCGAACGCGTGAGCCGGTAGAGACGCACGCTGCCTTTTTTGAGCACGTAGAGCGCCTCGCCCACGTCCGATGGATCATGAAACAGCGTCCTGGCCGGAATCTCTCGATGCTTCACCTCGCGGAACAACTCAAACAGCTCGTTTGCCGCCAATCCACGGAAGAGCGGCACTCCCTCCAAGAGCTGAAGCGCCTCGGCTCGCGTAATGCCGGGCCTCCGCTTTTCTTCGCCCATCTTCCCCCCTCGCTCTGCCCCCCACGGAATGCTGACGCGTCTTCGATGTTCCACCATACCGGAGTCGCGCTTCGCTCGAGTGTCGCGCCCGCGACAGTCCGCGTGCCGTAGTCCGGCTAGAGTGGGGCCGTAAGGAGACCTATCCATGAGTACGGAACACAACGCGGACGGCTCCGGTGGCAGCCGGATCGATCGCCGCACGATCTTAGCGGGCACAGCGGCCGCCATGGCTGCATCGCTCACCGCCGTCACCACCCAGGCTGCCCGGGCAACTGAAGATACCTACGCTGATCCGCCGAAGCCCGGTCTTCCGAGGACGGACGTTCAACTCGACGCGCGTCACGCAGCACGGAACCGTGCGCAACATCGGCCGGCTGCTGTCCGCCGCGAAGCAGGTGGGAGTGCCGGTGGCCGTATCGCCGCACTATTACTACCCGTACGATCATCGTTGGCAGTTCGGCGGTCCACTCGAAGTGCTGATGCACAGCATTCACATGTTCGACCGCACGAGCCCCCTATCGCTGGGCGGCTTCGAAGGCTCGGGCGCAGATTTCATGCCGGAATACAAACCATACCTGCTCGATGGTCAAACGATCATCGTCTCCCCGCACAAGGTCTATGGTCCGGAGTCCAACGATCTCGCACTGCAGCTTCGCAAGCGCGGCGTACAGCAACTAGTTCTGGCGGGGATGTCCGCGAATCTGTGCGTTGAATCGCACCTCCGTGAGCTGACCGAACAGGGCTTTGAAGTCGCCGTCGTCCGTGATGCCACGGCGGCAGCCAAGGTTCCGGAAGGCGACGGCTATCTGGCCGCCATCATCAACTTCCGCTATATCGCCGACGCACTGTGGACCACCGACGAGGCGGTCCGAAGGCTTACCCGCGCACAGTAGCGGCTACTCGAGTTCACAAAAGGGAGCACAACAGACCATGTCGATTTTCAAGCTCGTCGAGGAACCGGCGGCCAGTCCGAAGGTCCAGGAGACGTATGAGAAGATCAAGGCCCGCTACGGGGGCGTGATTCCCACCGTCTACAAAGCGTTCGCGAACGACCCGGAGTATTTGGCTTCGCTCAACGATCACATAGCACGCGTGATGGCGCCCCGTAGGGTCGACGCGAAGACGAAAGAGGTCATCGCGTTTGTCGTCGCGGCGATGAACGGCTGCGACTTCTGCTCGCACGCTCACGCCGCCGGCTTGCGCCGTTTCGGGTACGACGAGGAGGCGATCGCCGAGATACTGGGAACGACCGCTCTTTGGTCGGAGGTGACGCGCTTCAACATCGGGGCGCGGGTGAGCTGGCCCAAGGACGTCGAATAACTGCTCATGAAGCCGCGCCCAGCCGTCGTCGCATTCGACATCATCGAGACCGTATTCTCCCTCGAGTCCCTGCGAGGACGGCTGGAGGCGGCTGGCGTGCCGGGCGGCACGCTCGACCTGTGGTTCGCCCAAGTCCTGCGCGACGCGTTCGCCCTCGACGCCACAGACGTCTACGTGCCGTTCAAAGACATCGCCTCCGGTTCCCTCAAGCGCCTCTTCGCCCAGCATCGCGTTGCCCCCGATCCCGCGCGCGTCGATCACGTACTCTCCGGGTTCGCCGAA
>JAGWST010000264.1 GCA_028869325.1 bacterium
AAACTCGCGCGCGGTGGGCGCATCGAACGGGCCGCGATCCGCGTTCACCACCACCGTCACCGTCGAGAGGGTCGGCGCGGCCACCAGCCCCGGCCTCATGTCGCGAACGGTGACCGGCACGTCAAGCTGCTGCGTGATCCCCGTGCGCACGCGCGGGTTGGCACCGTAGGTCAGATACGCCCAGGTCAGCACCGCAAGCGTTAACGAGAGGGCCTTGAGGCCGACGTTCCGGCGAAAGAGGGCACCGATCATCCGTGGCTGCTCTCGCCTACGTGGGGGTGCCGCCCGGGCGCGCGCTCGGTGTGCAGGCGCTGGCGCAGCGCGGCGACCACGCCTTCGACGCGGTTGCGCGCCGGCGCCGCCGCGTGTACGCAAGCGCGGAGAACCTTGCGCAAGCGCGTCTCCTCTTTGAGCTCTCGCGAGAGCCGCCCGCCGCGCGCGACGCTGATGTTCCCCGTCTCCTCGGAGACGACCAGCGCGATGGCGTCCGTCTGCTCGGTGAGACCGATCGCCGCGCGATGGCGTGTGCCCAGGCGCCGGTCGAGCCACATCGCCTCCGTCAACGGCAGGAAGCACCCCGCGGCCACGATGCGATCGCCGCGCACGATGACGGCGCCATCGTGCAGCGGCGCGCGCGGCGTGAAGAGCGTGAGCAGCAGCTCCGGCGTGAGCCTGGCATCCAACAGCGTTCCGCTCTCCACGAACTCTTGCAAGCCGCTCTGCTGCTCGATGACGATTAGCGCGCCGATCTCGCTGCGCGAGAGGATCAGCGCCGCGCGCGCCAGCGCATCGACTACGCGCTCGATGTCGACGCCGGTACCGGCACCCTCCGGCGTCACGTGAAAGAACTCGCCGCGCCCGATGCGCTCCAGCGCGCGACGCAGCTCCGGCTGAAAGACGATGGGCAGGGTGAAGGCCGTGCCGAGCACGAGGTACTGCAGCAGGGTCTTGAGCACGACCAGCTGCAAGATGTTCGCGAGCGCCATGACCGCCACCAAAGTGAGCAGGCCCAGCATGATCTGCACCGCGCGCGTGCCGCGAATCAGCAGTAGCAGATAGTAGATCAGCACGCTGGTGGCGATGACGTCCAGCCCGGCGAGCGCCCACGGCGGCAAGAGGTGGAACACTTAGAGCCTGGCCTCCAGAACGTCGCGCGTGCGAAGCGGCACGCCCAGCCCCTCCGACGCGATGAGCACCAGCGTCTCCAGATCGATCGGCGAGAGCACCGTCACCCTGCACCCCGCGCGGCTGGACCCTGCCTCCAGATCGATCAGATCGCGCACGACCGAGAACGGCGTGCGCCGCGTGGCGATACGAACCAGCAGCGCGAGATCGTGCCGCTCGACGGTGATGCCCACCGGTCCGCCGGGTCCGCTGAGTGCCTCCTTCAGGCGTTGCAGCACCTGCGCCTCGCTCGACTCGACGCCGAGATAGAGCGCCGGAGGCCGCTCGGTATGAACGGCGCAATGCAGGAGGCCGGCGGCCTCGCGCTCGTCGATCGCCCCCTCGAACACCGCGAACGTCGTCTGAAATGCGGGCGCCGGCCGCCAGGCGCGTAGTGCGCCGCCCCCGCGCGCGCATAGGTCGGCGAACGCGTCGCGTTGCCGCGTATCGAGCGCGCACTCCGCGCGAACCCCCGTCACTGGCCCCATCGCATGATGATCTTCCCCGTCTACGGCCGAACGTTCCTTGAAAAGGCGGCAGCACGCGCCCCCACGAACGGCGGCCATCGAATGAGGCAGAGCAAGCATCGCGCCTTGCGCGATGCCGGACCGGTTCGCCCGGCGGTGGTCGTCTCGCGCGGCCGCAACCGCGCATGGGCGGCCCTCGAAGACGGCAGTGGGCTCTTGCTCTGCGACTATCCCTCGCTCGCCGAGCTGCCGGTGGTCGGCGACTCGGTCCTGGTGCGGGCGGATACCGGCGCAGACGGCGAGGGCATGATCGTGGAAGTGCTGCCGCGTCAGCGCAGCATCGTGCGCGTCACGGCCGGCGGCGAGCGCAAGGTGATGGCCGCCAACGTCGACCTGCTCGTGATCGTCGCCGCGCTGGCCCGCCCGGATCTGCGCTACGGCTTCGTCGACCGCTGCCTCGCATTCGCCGAGCACCAGCGGATCGCGCCCCTGGTCGCTCTAACGAAGGCCGATCTCGCGGACGCGGCGAGCATCGAGGCCGCCGTCGAGCTCTATCGCGCGCGCCTGGGCTACGACCTGGTGGTGCTGAGCACGGTCGAGCACCGCGGCATCGATCTGCTGGCCGCGCGGATCGCCGGATGCCGCGCCTTGATGCTGGGCCAGAGCGGGGTCGGCAAGTCCTCCCTCTTCAAGGCCCTCGGCGCCGACCGCGGCGCGCGCGTGCGCGAAGTCAACGAGCGCACCGGGCGGGGCCGGCAGACGACCACCAGCTCCCGCCTGGCCTACCTTGGCCACGGCTTCATGATCGATACGCCCGGGGTACGCGAGTTCTCTCTGGCCGATTTGGAGCCCGGGGAGATCGCCGCGGCGTTCCGCGAGCTGGCGCCCTACCTGGGGCGCTGCCGGTTTCCCGACTGCCGTCACCTGCAGGAGCCGGATTGCGCCGTCAAGGCCGCCGTGGAGGCGGGCTACGTGGCCGCCGTCCGCTATGCCAGCTACCGGCGGGCTCTTGAGCAGGCCGCCCGCTCCCTCCTGGAGTGAGATTTGACCGCTGGCGGCGCGTGTGCTATGCTTCGTCGGTCTTTTTCAACGAGGAGTGGTTCGTGCCGAACATCAAAGCCGCGGTCAAATGGGCTCGCCAGTCGGAGAAGCGCCGCGTGCGCAATCTCTCGGCCAAGACCCGCTTGAAGACGCTCTTCAAAAAGGGCGCCGCCTCGACCGACCTCGCCGTGCAGCGCGGCGTCGAGTCCGCCTTCGACAAGGCGGCCACGAAGGGCATCATCCACCCGAACAAGGCGGCTCGCAAGAAGTCGCGCCTCGCGAAGGCGCTGCGCAGGGCTACCGCGGGCTAGACCTTCAGGGATCCACGTTGACCACGATGCGCGCGCCCCGGTCGGTGCGCGCAAAGCTGAGGATGCGCTCGCGGATCAAGGCACACAGCTCGCGCGGGCGCTCCGTCTTGCAGGCGATGCGCCAGCGCCACTCCTCGTTGACGCGCTCCACCGGATAGGGCGCCGGCCCCAGCACCTCGGCGATCTCCGCGCGGCGGATGCGCTCGGCGTAGCGGCGCGCGGTATGCTCGACGTGGGCGCGGTTGCGCCCCAGGACGCCCAGATAGAGCAGAGCGCCGAACGGCGGATAGCGCAACGCCTCGCGCTCGGCCAGCTCCAACTCCGCGAATGAGCCGTAGTCCTGCGCCGCCGCAAGCACGATCGCCGGGTGCCGCGGCGCATAGGTCTGCACGATCACCTCGCCCGGCTGCGCGCGCCCGCTGCGGCCGGCCACCTGGACCAACAGCGAGAAGGTGCGCTCGGATGCACGAAAGTCTTGCCGGTGCAGGCCGATGTCCGCGGCGACCACGCCCACCAGCGTCACCAGCGGGTAGTCCAGGCCTTTGGCGATCATCTGCGTCCCGATCAGCACGTCGCCATCCTGCTCGAAGGCCCGCAGGATGCGCGCGTGGTCGCCGACGCGCGTGGTGGTGTCGGAGTCCATGCGCAGCACCGTCGCGCGTGGAAAGATGCGGCGCATCTCCTCCTCCACACGCTGCGTGCCCACGCCGAACTCGCGGAAGGCTCCGCTTGCGCAGTGCCCGCACTGCGCCGGGGCGCGCGTCTGGAGATCGCAGTAGTGGCAGCGCAGCACTCCATCTGCGCGATGCAGGGCCAGCGAGATGCTGCAGCGGCTGCACTCCGGCACCCACCCGCACTCGCGGCACAGCAGGAAGCCCGCGGAGCCGCGCCGGTTCACGAAGAGCACGCTCTTCTCGCCGCTCTGCAGGCGCCTCTCCAGCGCCTCCAAGAGCGCCGTCGAGAAGATGCGCCGGTTTCCGCTGCGCAGCTCCTCGGCCATGTCGACCACGCGCATGGCGGGCAGCGGTAGACCGGTCGCGCGCGAGGGAAGGCTCAGCAGCGTCGAGCGGCCGCCGCGTGCCTCGTGCCAACGCTCCAGCGAAGGCGTCGCGCTGCCGAAGAGCACCACGGCCCCCGTGCGGCGCGCGCGCTCGCGCGCAACGTCGGCGGTGACATAGCGCGGGGCGGTATCCTGCTTGTACGAGTTCTCGTGCTCCTCGTCGATGGCGATCAGGCCAACGTTCTCCAGCGGAGCGAAGATCGCGGAGCGCGCGCCCACCACCACGTCGACGTCGCCGCGCCAACACGCCTGCCAGGCCTCGAAGCGCTCGCGATCGCTGAGCGCGCTGTGAAAGACGGCGACGCGCGCGCCGAAGCGCTCCTCGAAGCGCGCCGCCGTCTGCGGGGTCAGCGAGATCTCGGGAACCAGCACGATGGCGCGCCGTCCCCGCGCGATCGTCTCGGCGATCGCCTCCAGGTAGACCAGCGTCTTCCCCGAGCCGGTCACGCCGTAGAGCAGATACTCGCCACCGATTCCGCGCACGCCCTCCAGGATCGCGGCGATCGCGCTCGCCTGCTCCGGCGTCGGCTCGAGTGCTGAGCGGGCGGCGGCCGCGCGCGCGGGAGCACGCCGCGCCTCGCGCACCTCCTCGACGATCGAACCCGCCTCCACCGCCCGCGCGACGACGTCGGCGGAGAAGCCCGCCAACAGAGCGTCGCTGCGCCGCAGCTCGCCGCGCTCGGCAACCAGCGTCTGCAGCGCACGCGCCTTGGGACCGCGAGGATCGGCGCCGCCGGGCAGCAGCCAGCGCTCCGTGCGCGCACGCACGCTCTGGTGGCCGAAGGTCCGGCGGCGCACCAGATCCCCGCTGCGCTGGAGGGTCTGCAGGTACTCGAGCAGCCGCGGCGCGTCGCCGATGCGGCGCGCCTCGGGGTGGCGCAGCAGGCGCATCGGCGTCCATCCGTCGCCCAGCTCCTCCCAGATCAGTCGCAGCAGACGCTCCGGCACGGAGCGATAGCGCTCCGGGTGCGGCTGCTGGCGCGCGCGGTAGAGGCGGTCGACGGCACGCGGCACCGCGCCCGCGAAGGTGATCGCGGTCAGCGCCTCGCCCAGCGTGCAGAGATACCGTTGGGTGAGGAACTCCGCCAGCGCCAGCCCCTCTTCGTTGAATGCGCGCGGCGCGGGCGTACGTTCCAGCGCGCGCAGACGCCGCTCGCCCTCACGCAGCTCTCGCGCGCCCCCCACCACGTAACCGTAGACGCTGCGCGTGCCAAGCGGCACGCGCACGATCTCACCGACGGCAAGCGGAGCGTCGCCCTCTATCGCATAGGTGAGCCGGCGATCGAAGCGACTGGTGCGCACGTCGACCAGGACGTCTACCGCGTGCAGTGCTCCACCGCCTCGCGCACGATGGCGTCCTCGAGCTCGATCCCGCAGGCCACCTCGCCCAGCGCACGGGGCAGCACGAAGCGCAGGCGCCCGTCGCGGCGCTTCTTGTCCATGCGCATCGCCGCGAGCACCGCCTCGACATCGAGTCCAACGTGCGCTATCGGCAGCTCGAAGGCCAGCAGCAGGCGCACCAGCCGCTCTTGATCCCGTTGCGACCACGTACCGTGTGCAAGGGCGGCGAGCCCCGCCGCGCGCAGCCCCACCGCGACCGCGTTGCCGTGCGTCAACTGGTAGCTCGAGGCGCGCTCGAAGGCATGCGCAAAGGTGTGCCCCAGATTCAGGCGCTCGCGATCGCCGCCCTCGAGCCGGTCACCGGCGACCACCGCCGCCTTCACGGCGACGTTCTCCGCCACCAGATCCGACCACGGCCAGCCCGCGAACGCATGACCGGCCAAGGCCTCCAAGCGCGCGAACGCCGCCTGGCCGGAGAGGATCGCGTGCTTGATCATCTCGCCGAGGCCTTCGCGGATCTGCGCCTCCGGCAGCGAGCGCAGGGCCTCGACGTCGGCGACGACCGCCACGGGATCGGCGAAGGCACCGGCGAGGTTCTTGCCGGCGGGGAGGTCGATCGCCGTCTTGCCGCCGATGGCGGCATCGACCATCGCGACCAGCGAGGTGGCGACGTTGAGGAACGGAAGGCCGCGCATGTACGTCGCGGCGGCGAAGCCGAAGAGATCACCGGCCACGCCGCCACCGACCCCGATCACGAGGGTACGGCGATCCGCCTCCGTCTCGCCGAGCGCGGCGTAGACCGCGGCCAGCGACTCCAGGGTCTTGCGCTCCTCACCCAATCTGAACGCGCGCAGCGGCACCGACCCGGCGAAGGCCGCGCTCACGCGCCGCGCGTAGGCCTCGACGTTGGCGTCGCAGAGCACGACCGCGCGCTCTAGGCCCGCGCGGCGTGCGTGGGCCGCCACCTGCTCCAAGACGCCCGCCCCCACCACGACCGGATAGCCGAGCAGCGTTTCGGGCGTCACCGCGCCGCCCCCGCGTACCAAACGGCTAGACGCTCCGCCAGCGCGAGCGGATCGCCGTCGGCATCCAGGACGATGTGTGCGCGCGCGTAGAGCGGCTCGCGTCCCAGCAGCAGCTCCGTCACGCGCTCACGCGTCGGATCGGCGCCCAGCAGCGGGCGTACACGGTCTCCGGCGCGCTCCAAGACGCGCTCCGCGCCGACGCGCAGCCACGCCACGCGGCCGCGCGCGAGGATCTCGTCGGCCGCCCCCGGCTGCGCGAAGGCACCGCCGCCCAGCGCGATCACACCCCCTGAGCGCAGCGCCGCATCGACGACCTCACGCTCCAGACGGCGAAACTCCGGCTCCCCGCGCGTGGCGAAGAGCTCCTCGATGGGCGCATGGAGGCGTTCGATCTCGTCATCTGTGTCGATGAACGGCACGCCTAGCCGCTGCGCGCAGAGGCGCCCGACCGTGGTCTTGCCCGCGCACATGAACCCGACCAGGACCAACGGCTTCACGAGAGGGCGACGTTGGGAAAGAGCCCCGCGGCAGCCTCCTGCGAACGCCGCACGTTGTCGAGAACCTCCTCCATGGAGTCGCCGCCGTACTTGTCGAGGAAGGGTCCGACCAGCGCGAGCGTCACCATCGCCTCGCCGACGATCGATCCGGCCGGCACGACGCAGACGTCGCTGCGCACGACGGAGGCCGGGGCGCGCTCGCCTTCGTGCAGATTGACGGAGGGCAGTGCGCGCATCAAGGTGGGAATCGGCTTCTGCGAGACGCGGACGATGATGTCCTGGCCATTGGACATCCCCCCCTCGATGCCGCCGGCGCGGTTGGATCCGCGCATGAGCTGGCCTTCGTCAAGCCCAAAGGTGTCGTGGGCCTGCGAGCCCGGCGTCGCCGCGATCGCCGCGCCGGCGCCGATCTCCACCGCGCGCACGGTCTGCATCGCCATCACGCTGCCGGCGATCACGCCGTCGAGCCGCTCGTACGGCTGCCGGTTCGAGCCGATGCCGACGGGCATGCCGGCGACGCGCACCTCGAACTGTCCGCCCAGCGTATCGCCGGCGGCCTTCGCCGCGTCGATCGCGGCGATCATCCGCTCCTCCGTCGCACGGTCGGGGCAGCGCACCTCGGAGGCGTCGACCAGCGCCGGATCGGGGAACTCCTCGAAGGCGGGCGCCTCCACCGGTCCAATGCGCGTCACGTAGGAGGTGATGCGCACGCCGAACTGCTCGAGCAGCTGCGCGCAAATCGCCCCCAGCGCAACGCGCATCGCCGTCTCGCGCGCGCTGGCGCGCTCGAGCACGTTACGCAGATCGCGCTGGCGAAACTTCAACGCGCCGGCGAAGTCGGCGTGGCCGGGGCGCGGATTGGTGAGCGGCTTGCCGCTGCCCGTGAGCGGATCCATCAGCGTGCGCACGTTCTCGAAGTCGCGATTGCGTACCATGACGCAGAGCGGGGAGCCCAAGGTCAGACTGCCGCGCAGTCCCGCCAAGAACTCGATCGTATCACGCTCGATCTTCATGCGGCCGCCGCGGCCGTAGCCGCCCTGGCGGCGGGCCAGCACGCCGTTGATGCGCTCGACGTCCAGGCGCAAGCCGGCGGGAATGCCGTCGAGTATACCGACCAGCGCGGGGCCGTGCGACTCACCGGCGGTTACGTAGCGAAACATGTGAGGCTCCTAGGGCGTGCGGTAGCCGGCGTCGTTCGGCCCCAAACCCGCCGCGGAGCCGGCCTTTCCCAGCGCGCCGTCGAGCTCGCGCCCCAGCGTGCCGCAGAGCGCGTGACCCAGCATCGCGAAGTCGGCTTGAAGCGAGAGCAACGGCTCGCTGAACGTCTCGGGACGGTTGCGTTCGATCACCGCGTGTGAGAGCCATGCGGGGCCATAGCCGGCCACCAGCGCCGCCGCCAGGAGCGAGGGGCGTCGTGTTACCACCGCCGCCGCAGCCAAGCCCAGGCCGGCGAGCGTCCCGGCGAGGTGGATAGCCCGCGTGTTGGGGTTGGCGTGCGAGCGCAGATACCGCGGCCAAAACTCTTCGAACTGCACGTCGCAGCGTTCGACGGCTGGAGGCACAATCCCCGGCACCCCTGAACCCTTTGGTGACGCCAACGGCCTCCATGGAGGCGACGCCGCTACGGCCTGCCTCAGCGCCCGAAGAGGGACCAGACGATGACGTACCACGAGCACGGCGATCTCGGTCTGCTAGCGCAACTCGCTCGGCTCGACCACGCTGGATTCGCGGGCTTCCGAGCCCTGGACGAGACCGTGGGCCGCAGCGACGGCAAGATCCCGCGGAAGTATCGCGAGCTGATCGCGCTGGGCGTCGCGCTTACGACGCAATGCCCGTATTGCCTTGACGTACACACGGCCAATGCCAAGAAGGCCGGTGCGACGCGCGAGGAGCTGGCGGAGACCGTCTTCGTCGCCGCGGCCTTGCGCGCGGGCGCCGCGGCGACCCACGGCGCGCTTGCGCTCAAGCTCTTCGACGCGGCGGCCTCGCCGTAGCCGCGTTCTCTCGCGGAGATACCCGCTAGCGCGCGGCGACCAGATGCGGGGTGATCACGAAGACCACCTCGTCGCGGCGCTGGTGGCTGTTGCGGCTGCGAAAGATCCCGCCGAAGACGGGCATGTCGCCAAGCACGGGGACCTTTGAGACCGTCTCGGCGTCGATCTCCTCCAGCATGCCACCCAGCACGATCGCCTCGCCTTGGCGCACGCGCAGGGTGGCGTCGATCTTGCGATTGCCGATGACCGGAAAGTTGCCGATGCCGGCCGAGCCGACGACGGTGCTGTACTCCGGGTGCAGCTCGGCGATGATCGAGCCGTCGGCGCCGATGGTGGGAGTGACGCGCAGCTTCACGCCGATATCGACGTATTGAACGTTGATCTGCCCCGTGCGCAGATCGACTTGGGTGAGCGGATAGGTCTCGCCGACCAAGAGATCGGCCTCGCGATTGTTGAGCGTGGTGAGCTTCGGCTCCGCCAGCACGCGCGCTTGCGAGCTGGAGACCAGTGCCTGGATGCGCGCGTCGAGAAGGGCACCCGCGGCCGTGAAGGCTCGCCCGTTCGCGGTGCCGAGATCGA
>JAGWST010000265.1 GCA_028869325.1 bacterium
ACGGCCTGCACCTGCGCGGAGTCGCCCACGTCCACCTGTATCCAGATGGCTTGACCGCCGGCGGCGGTGATCTGATCCACCGTCGCCTGCGCGGTGTCCTCATGCAGATCCGCGACGACGACGCGGCCGCCCTCGGCCGCCATGCGCACGCAGGTGGCGCGGCCGATGCCGGAGCCACCGCCGGTCACGATACAGGTCTTGTTGCTGAATCTCATGGTAATCAGCGGCATTCGGTTTCGCGCGCGCGGGTTCCGCTGCGCCGCGCGGCGAAACGCTGGCCATGCAGCGAAGTTTCCGGTTTGGCGTCGCCACCGCCGACCACCAGTGCGAGGCGTACACCGGGCACGACGACGTTCGCGACGTCTGGGAGCGCGTGCGCGGCCTGACGCCGCGTGGCCGGGCGACCGACTTTTGGAATCGCTATCGCGAAGACGTGGATCTCGCCAAGGGCCTGGGGTGCAGCGCCTTCCGCCTCTCGCTCGCGTGGGCACGCCTGGAGCCGAGGCCGGGCCAGTGGGACGACGAGGCCTTCGCGCACTACCGTGACGTGCTGCAGTACATGCGGGATGCCGGAATGGCGACGGTGGTCACGCTCCACCACAACACCTGGCCGCTGCACGTGCAGGCCGCCGGCAACGGCGCCGGGATGCTGGATGGGGGCTTCCCCGCGCGCGTGGGCGCATACGCGGCGCAGGTTGCGCGGCGGCTGGGAGACCTGATCGATTACTACGTGACGCTGAACGAGCCGAATCAGCTCGTCTACGGCTACATCAAGGGCTTTTGGATGCGCGCTTACCCCGTGCCGCCGGGCCTGGAGCCATTCGCGACCTCCGAGCAGCAGATGGATGCGGTGCTGCAGCTCATCCCGAATCTCTTCCGTGCGCACACGCGAGCGCGGAAGGCGATTCTCGAGCTGCGGCCCACGGCAAAGGTAGGCGCGAACCCACTCGTCTTAGGGCTGCCACGCTGGCTGCAGCGCTTGGTGGACCGCAATGCCACGCACCTCAAATCTCCCGAGGGCGCGCGCCGCCAGGCGGCGCGGCTCTCGCAGCGTTCCGTCTTGGACGGCGGCGCGGTCGACATCTCGATCGCGCAAGTGACGATGACGCAGGCACGCGCGGAAGACGTGCTCTTCTCCGAGCCGTACTTCGTCGCGCATCTGGCCGCGTTGCACCCCGCGGCGGCAAGCTTGCCGGAGAGGCTCGAGACGTGGAAGGGACGCGCCGGCGTAACGGTTGATACGGCGACGGCATCGCTGGCCAAGGGGCTCTTTCCGGCCGCGGCCGTTGAATGCTATCCCGAGGCAAGCGCTGCAGTCGGTGCGCTGCGGGAGGGCAAGATCGATCTCGTCTTCGACGACGACGTGGTGCTGCGGCAGCATGCATCGGGTGGCCTGGCGCTCACGCGGCTTCCCGGGAATGATCAGCCTTTTGCCGTGGCGATGGCGCTGGGAAGCCGCGCGCTGCTCAACGCCGTGGATCGCGCCCTGCGGGATGTCAAGGAGCGGGATCCGAGTCTTCCGCAGACGCAGAATCGCAAGACGATCGCGCACGTGGGCAAAGCGCCCGGTGACGGCGCTGACATCTCCGCGGCTGCGCGTGCGGTTCCCGATCTCGACAAGTCGTTGCGTGCCATTCGCAAGCGCGGCGTGCTGCGCGTGGGTGTCCATCCGGGCATCGAGGGCTTGTGCATGCCCGACGGTGTGGGGGATTACCGTGGCCTGGAACCGGATCTCGCGCGGCAGATCGCGCGGCTCATTCTGGACTCCGGCGATCCGCGGGTTCAGTTCGTCCCGCTAAGCGGCAAACGCCGTATGAGCGCCACGCGGTCCTTTCTGCGGTTCGTGGACAGCCTCCGTAAAGCGTTCGCTATGTTCAGCACGCTCCTCGGTACGAATTGGTGGGATCTCGGCATGGCGGGAAAGCTGCCGGACTTCTTGTGTCCGCCCGAGTGCGTCGGCAGCCTCGATTACGTCGGCCTGGACTACTATTGGGGAACTCCGTCGCTCTGGCCCGGGCAGCTTCACCGGCTGGCGGCGGCCGCTGAATGCCGGTATGCCAGCGCTCCCGTGTGGCCGAACGTGCTGGACGACATCCTCTACGAAGCGCAAGAGCGGTTCCCCGGCAAGCCCATCATCGTCATCGAGAACGGCTGCGTCACCAGCGCCGACGGCTTCTCGCGCGCGGAGTACCTGAGTGCACACATCCGCCAGGTCGAGCGAGCCGTGGAGCGGGGCGTCCCGATCGACGCGTACCTCTGCTGGAGCATCACCTCGAATCGCGAGTGGGGCCTGCCATTCGACGACAACAGCGATTTCGGCTTATACCATATCGATCTCGATCGCGATCCGAATCTCACGCGCGTCCCGACCGAGGCGAGCGCGCGCTATGCCGAGATTATCGCGCCACAGGATCGTGAGCGACTTCACGATGTGCCGACGCTTTAGCGAAACGTGCAGACGCGAGCCCGCCGGGATAACCGGCGGGCTCGCGGTTTACGACCCCTCCTGAGAGTTTGTGACCTCGGCGACCTTCTCCTGAGCGCCTTTGGTCAGGTCCGCGGCCTTCTGCTTCGCGCCCTCGGTGACGTCTGAGGCCTTCTGTTGAGCGCCTTGCGTGAGATCCCCGCCCTTCTTGGCCAGATCTTCGGCCTTCTGTATCGCCTCGTGAGCGGCGTCCTCCAGCTTACGGCCCGCCTGTTGGGCGAGGTCCTTGGCTTTGTCAAAGAACGACATGCTTGCCCCTTTTTTCAAATCAAGGGTGAAATGGTGTCCTCTGTTCTACCCAGCGCCGAGCCGCGACAACCATCCTCGTGCGGAGAGTATCTATCCGGCGCCGGACGAGCGGAGGGGCTTCTCAGCAAGGGGCCGAAACCAAGGCGCGCGATGCGCGACCTAGAGACATACATACGTGCGATCCCGGATTTCCCGATCCCGGGAATCCTCTTTCGTGACATTACGCCGCTGCTCAAGGACGGGAACGCCTTCCACCGGGCGGTCGATCTCTTCGCGGAGGCCTACCGCGGCAAGCGGGTCGACTACGTGGTGGGCATCGAGGCGCGGGGCTACATGCTCGGCGCGCCCACGGCGTACGCCATCGGCGCCGGATTCGTGCCGGTCCGTAAGCCTGGCAAGCTGCCAGGCGCGCGCCATACGGAAGAGTATGCGCTCGAGTACGGCACCAACACGCTGGAGATCCATGCCGACGCCGTCGGCCAGGGGCAGCGCGTCGTCGTGATCGACGATCTGCTGGCGACCGGTGGAACGGCCGGTGCCACGCGCCGCCTGCTGGAGAAGCTGGGCGCACAGATCGTCGGCTTCGGCTTTCTGGTCGAGCTGACCGAGCTGCGCGGGCGCAAGAACCTCGACGGGATCGACGTCACCAGCTACATCCGCTATTAGCGGCCGCTAGCGGCGCACTGGTAGCGGGCGAAGCCGCCGGAGCCGCGCGCGTGTTTGCGTTGACCATCGCCGACGATCTAACCGGTGCGGCCGAAACGGCGGCGGCGATCGGCCGCGTGCGGGGCGCGCCCGTGCGCGTGGTGCTGCACCGCGTGCGGGCGCCGGAGGGCGAGGTGATCGTGGTGCCGTTGCGCCGCAGCAAAGCCGAGCGTGCACGGCGTGTTGCGGGGCGGCTCACTCTCCCAGGGCGGGGCGCGATCTTCGTCAAGATCGACTCGACGCTGCGCGGCCCGTGGGTGGAGCTGGTGGCCGCGCTGGCCGCGCGCATGCAGACGCAGCCGTTGATCGCGCCGGCCTTTCCCGAGCGCGGCCGGAGCGTGGAGGGCGGCATTGCGCTGGTGGACGGGGCGCCGCTCTTCGCCTCGCCGTTTCGTGGCGAGATCGCCGGCGCCGACCGGGCCCGGACGTTGACGGAGCTGATCGCGCTGCGCGCCCCCGCGCTGGATGCGCAGCTCGTCGACGCGCGCGACGCCGCCGATCTCGACGCCGTGGCCCGGTGCGCCTGCGAGCAGGGGCGGCGGCTGGTGGTGGGGAGTGCCGGGCTGGCTGAGGCCTTTGCGCGCACGGCCGGGCTCGATCGGCCGCGAGATGCCGCCGAACCTGGGGCCCCCACGGCGAGCGGACCGGTGATCATCGCCGCGGGGAGCCGCGCCGCCGCCACGGTGCGCCAAGTCGACCGCGTGAAAGAGCGTGCGGCGGTCTTACGCGGCAAAGGGCTGCGCCTGCTGGCGCAGCGAGCGGTGGAGGCCGCCGCGCACGGGACGATCGTCGCCTGCGGAGGCGAGACGGCGCTGCAGATCCTGTACGCGCTGCGCGCGCGCGGCATCGTCGTCTACGGCGAGATCGCGCCGGCCGTGATCCACGCGCGCCCAATCGGCGCCGATCTCACGCTGCTGACCAAGTCGGGCTCGCTGGGCAAGGACGATGCCATCCTGCAAGCGTTGGAGGCGCTGCGCGTATGAGAGCGGAAGGCGCAACGATGGCCGCCCCCATTGCGATCACGATGGGCGATCCCGCCGGCATCGGCCCGGAGATCGTCGCCAAAGTTCTCGACGCGCATGCCGCGGAGCCGCTGGTGGCCGTGGGCCATCGCCGCGCGATCGAGGATCTGGGCCTCTCGCTGCGCCATCCGCTCGCGACGCTGGCCGATCCCTCGGAGTGGAGGCCTGGCACGATCGCCGTGATCGAGCCGCCAACGCCCTATCGCGCGCCCAGAATCGGCGTGGCGAGCCCGGAGGGAGGGACGCTGGCCGTCGCCTATTTGGATGCCGCCATCGAGCTCGCACGCGACGGCCGTGCAGGCGCCGTCGTCACGGCGCCGATCTCGAAGGAGGCGGTGAATCTCGCGGGAGTGCCGTTCACCGGGCATACGGAGCACATCGCCCAGGCCTTCGGCGTGCGTGGACGCGAGCGCATGCTCTTGGTGACCGACCGCCTGCGCATCGTCCACGTCACCACGCACTGCGCGCTGGCCGGCGTCTCCGCCGCGCTGACCACGGCGCGCGTCTTGGAGACGATCCGTGCCGCGCAGCAGGCGACGATGATGCTCCAGGATCCGCGCCATCGCATCGCGGTGGCGGGCTTCAATCCGCACGCCGGCGAGGGCGGCCTCTTCGGCGACGAGGAGGGGCGCGCCATCGCACCCGCCGTCGAGGCGGCGCGCGCGGAGGGCATCGACGCCAGCGGGCCTTGGCCGCCCGACACCATCTTTGCGCGCGCCTTCGCCGGCGAGTTCGAGGTGGTTGTTGCGATGTATCACGACCAGGGGCATATCCCGGCCAAGCTGTTGGGTATCGAGCTGGGGATCAACGTCACGCTGGGCGTGCCGATCGTCCGCAGCTCCGTCGATCACGGCACGGCCTACGCTATCGCCGGTCAGGGCGTCGCTCGCACTGAGAGTCTCGAGCGGGCCCTACGCATTGCGCAGCAGATCATCGCGTAAGCGCCGTCCAGCGTCGTAAGCGAACGTACGTTTGCCTTGCGCAATGCTTTGCGCATCACGACCAATTGTGGCACAATGGGGAGAAAACCATGGAGATCGAGCACGTGCCGCACCCGGTCGATGTGCTGTCGAAGCGCATCCAGGGCTACGATCCCTCGCTGGACGTGGCCTGGCTTCGGCGCGTCTACGATTTTGCCGACGGGGCCCACAAGGGCCAGTTGCGCGCCTCGGGCGAGCCCTACATCGCGCATCCGCTTGCCGTCGCCGAGGCGCTGGCCGAGCTGGAGATGGATCGCGCCACCATCGCCGCCGCCCTGCTCCACGACGTGGTCGAGGATACGCTGCTCTCCAACGAGGAGGTCGGCTCCGCCTTCGGCGTCGAGATCGCGACGCTGGTGGACGGCGTCACCAAGCTGACGCGCATCCCTTACCAATCCAAGGAAGACGCGCAAGTCGAGAATCTGCGCAAGATGTTCATGGCGATGGCCAAGGACATCCGCGTCATCATCATCAAGCTGGCCGATCGTCTGCACAACATGCGCACGCTCGCCTCGCTGACGCCGGCCAAGCAGCAGACGATCGCGCGCGAGACGCTGGAGATCTACGCTCCCATCGCGCACCGCCTGGGCATCTGGAAGATCAAGTGGGATCTCGAGGACCTCTCGCTGCGCTACCTGGATTCGATCGCCTACCGCGACATCTCCGAGCGCGTCTCCAAGAAGCGCACGGAGCGCGAGCAGATCGTCAGCTCGGTGGTCGAAGAGTTGAAAGAGCGATTCAGCGAGGTCGGCGTGCGCGCCGAGGTGACCGGGCGCCCCAAGCACTTCTACTCGATCTATCAGAAGCTGAAGAAGGGGCGCGACTTCGCCTCGATCTACGATTTGACGGCCGTGCGCGTCATCGTGGATACGGTCAAGGACTGCTACGGCGTGCTGGGCGTCATCCATTCGTTGTGGCGGCCCATCCCCGGGCGCTTCAAAGACTACATCGCGATGCCCAAGCCCAACATGTACCAGTCGCTGCACACGACGGTGGTGGGCCCGGGCGGTGATCCGCTGGAGGTGCAGATCCGCACCTGGGAGATGCACCGCACCAGCGAGTACGGCATTGCGGCGCACTGGCGCTATAAAGAAGGCACCAAGCCGCACGACTACGAGGAGAAGCTCTCCTGGCTTCGCTCGCTGTTGGAGTGGCAGAACGATATGCGCGACTCGCGCACGTTCATGGAGAACCTCAAGCTCGATCTCTTCGATAGCCAGGTCTTCGTCTTCTCGCCCAAGGGCGACGTCTACGAGCTGCCCAACGGCGGCTCACCGCTCGATTTCGGCTACCAGGTGCACACGGACATCGGCCACCACTGCGTCGGTGCCAAGGTCAACGGCAAGATCGTCCCGCTGGACTATCAGTTCAAGAACGGCGACATCTGCGAGATCTTGGTTAACAAGAGCTCCGCGGGCCCCTCGCTCGATTGGCTCTCGATCGTTCGCACGTCCAGCGCGAAGCACAAGATCAAGGCGTGGTTCCGCAAGGAGCGCAAGTCGGAGAACGTCATCGTTGGGCAGGAGGCGCTGGAGCGCGAGATGGCCCGGCAAGGCGTCCGCGCCGATCTTGCGCGCGGCGAGATCATGGAGAAGATCGCGGCGCGGATGAACTACACGTCGGTGACCGATCTCTTCGCCGCGATCGGCTTTGGAGACGCCAGCGCCGTCTCCGTCGTCCAGCGCCTGCGTGAAGAGGTCAAGCAAGAGAACGTCATCGATCTGAGCACGGTGCAGCGCACTACGCCCAAGCGCGCGGCGCGCGCGCGCAGCGGCATCGTGGTGCCGGGCGTCGAGGACGTGCTGGTCCGCCTCGCCAAGTGTTGCAGCCCCGTGCCCGGCGATCCGATCATCGGCTTCGTGACGATCGGCAAAGGGGTCTCCGTGCACCGCGCCGACTGTCCGAACGTCGGCTACATGAATGGCACGCCCGAGCGCTTCGTGGAGGTGGCCTGGGCGCAGCGCGGCGAACAGCTTCACTTCGTCGACGTTGAGATCGAGGCGTTCGACCGCGCCGGCCTCCTTCAGGAGGT
This sequence comes from bacterium, assembly GCA_028869325.1. Taxonomy (GTDB): domain Bacteria; phylum Vulcanimicrobiota; class Vulcanimicrobiia; order Vulcanimicrobiales; family SCRA01; genus SCRA01. The sequence goes on from JAGWST010000265.1 coordinate 7,474, forward strand.
GATGGGGATCTGCGCGGAGCTCAAAACCAATGCCAGCTCCGTGACGGCGCGGGTGAAGCGCGACAAGACCGCGGTCATCAGCCTGACCGTCGGCATCTCGAATCTCCAGCACCTCGATGCGCTGCTGCGCCGCTTCACGGCGCTGCCGGAGGTTCGTAACGTCTACCGCGTGACGAAACGAGAGGCGCGGGCCTCAACCTAAGCGGCCGCGAGCCCAAGGCGCGAGACGCGGCTGCGTTAGCCCTCTAAGAGACGACAGAACGCCTCGACGTAGGCGGCGTCGAACTGCGTGCCGGCGCAGCGCCGCAGCTCGGCTTTGGCGGCGTCGTCGGAGATCGCCTTGTGGTACGGCCGATCGAGCACCATCGCCGAGAAGGCATCGATGATCGTCACCATGCGCGCGATCTCAGGGATGGCGTTGCCGGCGAGGCCAAAGGGATAGCCGTGGCCGTCGATGCGCTCGTGATGGTGCAGCACGGCTAGCGATGCGATCTCCATGCCGTCGATCCCGCGCACCAGCTCGTACCCCAGCATCGTGTGTCGCTGCATGACCTTGCGCTCCGAAGGTGTGAGCGTGCTGGGCTTGGAGATGATGGCGTCGGGGATGCAGATCTTGCCGACGTCGTGAAGCAGCGTCGCCAAGAAGAGCGCGTGCGTCGTCTGGGCATCTAGGCTCAGCGCGGCGGCAAAGTCCATCGCCATCTCGCCCACGTAGTGGATGTGGGCGCGCGTGTAGAGATCCTTCCGCAGGATCGCCACCAGCAGGCCGTCTTGGACCGGCGTGAGCGCTGGGCAGTTGCGGCCCGTGGCGGGCGTGAGCTGCGGCAGCACGCCGGCGCGCTCGGCTTGCAGCCGGTCGTCGGCAGCGGCCACCAGAGCCTCGCGGCTGGTGCCGTCTTCCGGTGCCGCGGCGACGCCGGAGGAGAACGAGATCGGGATCGGCACGCCGCCGGGGCTGTCGAGCGGCGTGCGCAAGAGCTCCTCGCGCAGGCGCTCGAGAAAGGCGTGCGCAGCAGGCGCGCCGCCATGCGCGAGCACCACCAGGAACTCGTCGCCTCCGTAACGCGCGGCCAGGTCGCGCTCGCCCATCGCCGAGCGAATGCAGCGCGTCATCAGGCGCAGCGCCTCGTCGCCGATGTGGTGGCCGAAGGTGGTGTTGAAGAGCCTGAAGGCCTCGATGTCGAGCAGGATCGCTGCCACGCCTGCACGTTGCTCCGTCAGGAGCCTTTGCAGGCCGAGCATGATCGCGCGATGCGTCAGCAGCTCGGTGAGCGGGTCGCGGTTGGAGCGCTCCGCGGCGTCTTCGTACATGCGCGCGTTGGTGACGGCGATGCCGGCCTGCTCGCCGATCGCCACCAGCAAGTCAGCGCGCGAAGCGGGGTAGGCGTGTTCGCGCGGGCTGCAGCAATGCATGGCGCCGACCGTCTTCGTGCCGGCGCGCAGCGGAACGATGGCCAGGGAGCGCGCCTGCGGGCATTCGTCTGCGCCGATACCGGCGGCCTCGATCTCCTGGCGTGTGTTGCAGATCAGCGGGCGCCCGCCGCGAAAGACCCGTTGCGTGCGCGCGGCCGAAACCTCGGCCTCCCCCACCGGGAGGCTTCGCCCCGCGCGGACGTGATGGGCGATGGCCAACTGCTCGCCGTCGCGATCGGCCATGGCGACCCAGACATCGGGGGAGTCGACGACTTGCTGCGCCTGCCGGCAGAGCTCCTCGAGGACGTGAGGCAGGTGCGGGTCGCGCGCCAGCGCCCGCGCGACATCCAAGATCACGCGACGCTCGATGTGCGCATCCTCGCTGACATGCTGAAAATGCGATCGCGCGATCGCCATGGCCAGGCCCTCGGCGATCGGTTCCAAGAGCGCGTGCTCGCGCTCGCCGAAAGTGCCGGGGCGCGTGCTCTGCAGCGAGAGGACCCCCAGGACCTTCGACCCCGAGGCCAGCGGCAGGAACATCGCGGAGGCGGGCAGATCACCCGGCGGCGCGTCGTCGTCGAGGGGTTTGGCGCCGAAACGCCCCCACTCCGCGG
>JAGWST010000266.1 GCA_028869325.1 bacterium
CAGGTACGCCCGCGAAGAAGAAGGCTGCATCGGTCCCGAAGGCGGGGGCCAAGACGCCGCCGGCGGCGGCCAAGAAGGCCGCCGAGGTCTCGAAAAAGACGGCCGCCCCGGCCAAGAAGGCCGCCGCGGCCACGAAGAGGGCCGTGGCGCCTGCGCGGAAGGCCGCTCCCGTCAAGAAAGCCGCCACGAAGAAGCCGGCGGCAACCAAGAAGACCGCGGCGGTGAGGAAGTCCGCCGCCAAGAAGGCGCCGGCCAAGGAGGCTGCCACGGCGAGAAAGCCGGCGCCGGCTAAGAGGGCCGCGGCGCCGGCCAAGAAGGCCGCCGTCAAGAAGACGGCGGCCAAGAAAGCCGTCGCCAAGAAGGCGACGGCAAAGCGGAGCGCTCCGCCCAAGAAATCCGTCGTCAAGCGCAACGCGGCGGCAAAGAAGGCCTCCCCAGGCAAGCGCAAGCGCTGACCGGGGCGGCACGCCGCCGCCAGGTCGCCGCCGGACTGCTCGCGAATGTCGCCGTCCCTCTGGACGCCGCGAGCGACTCTCTCGTCTCTCGCACGCACCACTGCGAAGGCGTGTGGTGAGCCGGCACGACGCCCTCTGGTTTTCGCACCTTGCTCGAAGACGGAGGTACGTGTGGGACAGCAAACCTCCCCCCTGAGGAACGTGGCCGTCGTCGGCCCACATCACTCCGGCAAGACCACCCTCATCGAAGCACTCCTGACGCGCACCGGCGCGATCCCGCGCCGCGGCAACATCGCCGACGGGACGACCACCACCGATTGCGACCCCGAGTCGATCGCGCGCTTACAGTCGTGCTCGGTATCGTTTGCGTGGGCACCCTACGCCGACTGCGAGATCACGTTCATCGATACGCCGGGCTTCGTCGACTTTCTCGAGGAGACCAAGCTCGCGCTGCTCGGCGCCGACGCCGCGATCGTCGTCGTCGAAGGCGACCCGAGCCGCGTGCCGCAGGTCACGGCCCTGGTCGAGGCGATCGAGGCGCGCAGGCTTCCGCACCTCTTCGTCGTCAACAAGCTCGACCGGCCGGAGTCGAATTTCTCCGCCACGCTGCAAGCACTACGCTCGAGCTTCGGCAATCACGTCGTCGCAGAGCACCTCCCGGTGGGGCAAGGCGAGCGCTTCTCGGGCTACGTCGACCTGGTCAAGCAGAGCGCGCACAGTTACGATCAGAGCGGCGGGGCGACGGAGGTAACCCTCCCAAGCGATCTGGCGACGCTGGTTCGCGAGGAGCACGCTAAGCTGTTGGAGTCGCTCGGTGACTTCGACGACCATCTGCTCGAGGAGCTGATCGACGGCATCGAGCCGCCGCTCGAGGAGGTGGAGCACGATCTGGCCGACGAGACGCACAAGGACCTCGTCGCGCCCGTGCTGATCGCCTGCGGAGCGCAGGGCTTCGGCGCGCAGGCGTTGCTGGAGGCCATCGTCCGCCTCTGTCCGGCACCCGACGAGGCGCCGCGCCACGATGCGGAGGGGCGAGAGATCCCCGCCGATCCCGACGGGCCGCTCATCGCGCAGATCTGCAAGACCATCGTGCACCCGCAATCGGGAAAGCTCTCCATCGCGCGCATGATCTCGGGGACGCTCACCGGTGAGAGATCGCTGGTCAACCTCACGCAGGCAACCGCCAAGGAGCGCCCCGGCGGCCTCTTCCGCCTGCTCGGCAAGAAGCAGACGCCGATCGAGCGCGCGGGCCCCGGATCGATCGTCGCCATCGCGCGCTTGGAGCATGCGCGGACCGGCGACGTGCTGGCCTCCGAGGGCACGAAGGTACTGCTGCCGGCCGTGAAGATCGCCGATACGGTCTTCGCCGTGGCGATTCGTCCCAAGGAGCGGCTCGACGAGGCAAAGCTCTCGCAGGCGCTGCAACGTCTTTTGGACGAGGATCCCACGCTGCGATTGGAGCGCGCGCAGTTCACCAATGAGCTGCAGCTGCACGGCCACGGCGAGCAGCACGTGCAGATCGCCGCCGAGCGCCTCTCGCGCAAATACAACGTCAAGCTGGAGACGCACGCCCCCATGATTCCGTACCGCGAGACCATTCAGAACGGCACGGAGATCCACGGACGCTACAAGCACCAAACCGGGGGCCACGGCCAGTTTGGCGACGTCTGGCTGCGGATCGAGCCGCGCGAGCGCGGCCACGGTTTGACCTTCGGCGAGAAGATCGTCGGCGGCGTGGTGCCCCGGCAGTTCATCCCGGCCGTGGAGAAGGGCGTTCGCGAGGCGCTCGAAAGGGGGCCGCTCGCGGGCTATCCCGTGATCGACCTCGACGTCGTGCTCTACGACGGCCAATACCACTCCGTCGACTCCAGCGAGCAATCGTTCAAAACCGCCGGCTCGCTGGCGATCCGCGAAGGGATGCCCAAGTGCCAGCCCGTGCTGCTGGAGCCCATCGTCAAAGTCGAGGTTGTCGTGCCCACGCAGTACACCGCCGGCGTGCTCTCTCAGCTGACCGGCAAGCGCGGCCATATCCTCAACTTCACGGCCACGGAGAAGACCGGCTACGATGTCGTGACGGCGCTGGTCCCGCATTCCGAGATCGCGCGCTACATCACCGAGCTGCGGACGCTCACGCAGGGCCTGGGCACCTACCGCTGGGAGCACGACCACTTTGAGGTCGTTCCCCCCAAGCTGGCTCAGCAGCTGGCCGAGATGGCCGCCTCCGCCGGCTAGGAGCCTGTCCGGCCGTGGCACTACACGCGCGCGCGAGGGGCGGCCGATCCGCCCCTCGCCGCGCGCCAGGGCACTCCTTCTGGATGGCGAATATCGGCGCGTTTGCCCGCTCTGCCGGAGGTCGCTCCATCCGTATGCGTCGCCGCTTCGTCACGCTCTTCTTGACTCTCGTCCTCGCCGCCGGCTGCACGAAGGTCGAGACTACCAGCGGCGGCGGCGAACATCCCTGGACCGTTCCGGGCGTGCTGCGGGTGGGTTTGCAGACGGACGTCAAGACGCTCAATCCGCTGCTCGCCGGCGACACCACCGACTCGTTCGTCACACGCCTGCTGTTCGACGTGCTCATCGACAACGACGAGCACGGCAATCCCGTTCCCGACCTGGCGGCGACCGTGCCAACGCTGGAGAATGGCGGCATCAGCAAGGACGGGCTGACGATCACCTACCACCTGCGAAAGCACGTCAAGTGGCAGGATGGCGCACCGTTCACGAGCCGTGACGTCAAGTTCACGTGGCAGGCGCTCATGAGCGACCGCAACAACGTGGTATCGCGGCGCGGCTACGACGAGGTCGCCTCCATCGACACCCCCGACGCCGGCACGGTGGTGGTCCATCTCAAGGAGCGCTTCGCCCCCTTCGTCGATACGTTCTTCGCCGAGAGCGATAGCCCGTACCCGATCGTCCCCGCGCACCTCTTGGCGAGATACGAGAACATCAATCAGGTGCCGTTCAACACCAATCCGGTAGGCACGGGGCCGTTCATCTTCGTCAAGTGGACGCGCGGCGTCGGCATCGACCTCAAGGCCAATCCC
>JAGWST010000267.1 GCA_028869325.1 bacterium
ACTCCACGCCCCACATGGCGCCGCGGCCGCGTACGTCGCGCACGTGCGCCAGCGCACGCAGCGCCTCGAGCGCGGGCGCGATGCGCCCCTCCAGCGTGCGCGCGCGGGCCGTGAGGCTACGCTGCTCGATCTCGTCCAGGGTCGCCAGCGCCGCGGCGCAGGCCATGGGATTGCCCAGATAGGTCGAGGTGTGGAGCGCCTCGCCGCTCGACTCCGGCCAGGCCGCCATCGCCGCCTCGCTGCCCATGCAGACGGCCAGCGGAAACCCGCCCGCCATCGCCTTGCCCGCGCAGAGCAGATCGGGGACGACGCCCGCTTCGAGCGAGGCGAAGAGCGCGCCCGTGCGTCCGAAGCCCGTGTAGATCTCATCGCAGATCAGCAGTAGGCCGCGCTCGTGCGTGAGCGCGCGCAGCGCGGGCAGGAATGAGGCCGGCGGCACGCGCTCGCCTCCGCGTCCCTGCAGCGGCTCCACGATCACGGCGCCGACGCTCGCCTCGCTGCGCAGCGCGCGGTCGACCGTGCCGGCATCGCAGCCGAAGGGCAGCAGCAGCGGCTCCTCGACCATCGCCGCGAACGGCTCGCGGAACTTGGCGATGCCGTTCACGCGCAGCGCACCCAAGCCCAAACCGTGGTAGGCGCCCTCGAAGGCCAGCACGCGCGGCTTGCCCGTAGCGAGGTATGCCGTCTTCAGCGCCACCTCCACGGCCTCGCTGCCGCCCACGCAGAGGACGCCTTTTGCCAGACCCGTCAGCGCGGCGAGCCGCTCCAGCAACGCCACCTTGAGCTCCGTGGGATAGACGTCGCCCATGCCGTGCGGCAGACGCGCCGCTTGGCGTGCGACGGCTTGTTGCACGCGCGGATTGGCGTGGCCGACGGCGGCGACGCCGAAGGCGGCCGTGAGATCGAGATACTGATTGCCGTCGACGTCGACGACGACCGCGCCGCTGGCGCTCTCCCAGAAGATCGGCGTCTGCGGTGAGACGTAGGTGACGTTGCGCGACTCGTGCGCGCACAGGCGTAGCGCCAACGCACGCGAACGCGGGCCGGGAATCTCCGTGCGCATGCGGATGGCACGCGCCCTCATGGCTCCACGTCGATCCAGCGCACGAACTCCGTGCAGCGCGGCCGCGCGCCGTGATGCGAGGCCAGATGTGGATGCTGCATCTCGCCCAGCGCGCAGAGGCGCGAGGCGCCCACGCGCGCCGCCAGAGCCAGCAGACGCGCGCCGGCGGGACCCTGCGCCGATGGCGGCGGTGCAACGCCCAGCGTCTCCACAGGAACGCCGAGCTCGGCGATGCGCTCGGCCGCATCGCGCACGTCGTCGACCGGAGCGACGGCCAGCGTGCGCGGCAGAAACGCGGGGGGCTCGCCGCGCGGCGGATCGACCACGATAGTCCAGGCCAGGTCCGCAGCGGCATGGACGCTGCCCTCTCCGCCAGCCGCGCGAAAGGCGGCCCGCTCGCGCGCGCCGCGGATGGCAACACGCTGCGCAAGGTCACGCGAGCCGACGGGAAACTCCACCGTGCGCCGTTCCAATGCCTGCGCCAGCAGCGCCGCGAAGCGTTCCGGCGTGACGCTGCCGCCGCGTTCGGCGTAGAGCGCGTGCAGCGAGAGGCAGCCGCTGCTCTCGTAGAGTGAGAGGTCGAGGGCCGCGCCGTCGGCGGCGCGCATCGCCGCCGCCTCGTCGCAGAGCGCCTCGCGCAAGACGATGCCGGCGCTGGCCGCGCTGCCGTAGCCCACAAAGCGCGCCGCCACGGGAAGGCGCGCCCGAATCGCGCGCAGCGCCGCGTCGCCGCCGAAGACCACCGCCACGTCGGCCGCGGCGAAGAGCGGGTCTTCTAGCGCCCTCTCGCCGCCCTGCCACGAGGCGGCGCTCAGAGCGCTGCGCAGGGCCGGCTCCTCCTCGCTGAGCGTGGCGGAGAAGGCCGCGGCCAAGGCATCCTCCGGCTCCTTCAACACGACGCGGTTCTTGCAGCAGAGCGCCAGGGCCGCGGGCCAGAGAGCGACGCCGATCGTGGTGTTCGACGAGATCACCAGCACCGTGCCCGCCGGCGCGGCGTGGGCGGGGGCTCCGTACGGCCCGGGGGCGACGCCGTCGAGCACATCGAGCGAGCCGAGGTCGCCGGCGATCGTGCGCTCGATCTCCTCGCGCGTGAGGCGCGCAAAGAGGCGCTCGAGCGCGATCTCGACGACCGGCGCGCTGAAGCCGGTGCGCCGTTCCAGCGCGGCTTGCGCGCGCACGCGCGGCGGATAGTCGGGATGCTCCCAGCGGCGCGCGGCATCGGCGAGCGCACCGACCACGCGGCGCACGGGGAGCGCGGCGGTGTCATCGCGCATGGAGCACCGCCAGCGCCTCGGCGTCCAGCGAGCAGCCGCGCAAGACGGCGCCGGGCTGCCGCCCCAGCAAGACGAAGCGCGCCGCGTCGATGGCGTAACCCAGGTCCTCCGTCTGAATTGCGACCACGCTGGAGCGGTTGGCGAGATCGACGTGGCGCAGGGCGCCGACGCTGCCCAGCGGCGCGGGCATCCCCGTTTGGGGATCGATCACCAGCACGCGCAGCCACGGCGGCGAGGATTTGACGCGCCTTCCCCCGTGCAGCGCGCGGCGCGGCTCCGCCAAGATCACGTCGTAGTGCTGCGAGAGCAGCTCCGTCATGCCGTACTCGGCGAAGACGCGGTCTTCCGGAATCCCGAGCAGTGCGGGGAACTCCGCGTAAAGTTGCGTGCTGCCGACCTCGCGCGAGCGTCCTTTGAAGCCGCCGGTCTCCAGCGCGCGCGAGCCCGGCGGCAGCCGCAACGCGATACCGGCGGCGCGCAGCGCATCGAAGAGGTGGACGTAGGCGAAGGCCGTGCCGGCCAGGCAGATCGCCACGCTCTGCGCCTGCGCCTCGCGAGCGGCGGCAACGAAACGATCGAGCTCCAGAGAGCCGCTATGCAGGTAGAAGCCGCCCTCCTCCCCGAGCGTGCGCGCGACGCGGCGCATCATGTAGCCCAGCGAGCTGCCCGGCACCTCGTCGGGGTCGGGCACCAGGCTCAGGTAGCGCAGCCGCGCGCCATCGGGCAGGGCGAAGCGGCGGAAGCCTGCCAGCAGCGAGGCGTCGTAGAGCTCGGAGCGCTCGACGTAGTGCACGCCGGGGCGGCCCCGCGTGGTGCCGCTGGTCTCGAAGCGCAGAGCGGCCTGGGCGGCGGGAAACGTCGCGAGCTGCGCCTCCTTGAAGGCGGCGCTGGGGATGGCGGGGATCTCCTCCCAGCGCTGCGGCAGCCGCCCCTCATGCCAGCCTAGGCTGCGCGCCCAGCGGCCGTAGGGGGCGTTCTCGCGCAGCTGATAGGTGAAGATATCGCGCGCCAGCCGGTCGAAGGCGGCGTCGTCCAGGCCCTGCTCGATGGCGTGCACGATGCGCGCGTCGAGCGCGGCGGCCGCGGAGGTGTGGTTCACGTCGGCGCATGGTTGGGCGCCGGCGCGCGGCAGCCCTGGTCAGGCGGCGTTGCGCCAGGGGCCGCGCCGCCGCTCTGGAACTTCGCAAGCGCATGCGCCTCCTGGTGGTTGAGGATCACGACGCGCTGGCACGCTCGATCAAACGGGCGCTCGACGAGTTGCGCTACGCCGTCACGGTGGCCGGCGATGGCGAGGCGGGTCTCGAGGAGTTGCTGACGGAGACGTACGCGCTGGCGATCGTCGATATCGGGTTGCCGAAGCTGGACGGCATCGCCCTCTGCCGCGCGGCGCGCGAGCACGGCGTGACGACGACGATCCTGATGCTCACGGCGCGCGACGGCGTGAGCGATCGCGTACAGGGGCTGGATGCCGGGGCCGATGACTACCTGGTGAAGCCGTTCGCGTTGGACGAGCTGCTGGCGCGCGTGCGTGCGCTGCTGCGGCGCAGCGAGCGCCCCGTCAAGAGCGACGTGGTCAGGGTCGGCGACGTGATGCTGGATCGCGGCGCGCGCACCGCCGGCGTGCGCGGCGCGCCGCTGGTGCTG
>JAGWST010000268.1 GCA_028869325.1 bacterium
CCTGTGAGTCAGGCTCGGCGTCCAGCGGCAAGATGGGCAAGAGCCACAAGTAACCGGATCTAGACCTTCGGATCGAAGCGGCCGTCGGCCGCCGTCCAGCCTCCGTCGGCGAAGATCACGGCTCCCGTGATGAAGCTCGCCGCATCGGAGACTAGGAAGGCGACGACGGCCGCCATCTCTTCAGGCTTTCCCCAGCGTTTGAAGACGCTTTTTGCCGCGTAGGCGTCGTACCACTCGGGGTTGTTCTTGATCTGCGCCGTCAGCGGCGTCTCGATCGCTCCCGGCGCCAGCGCGTTGACGCGCACGCCGCGTGGGCCCAACTCCGCTGCCAGCGTCCGCGCCAACTGAACGGTGCCGGCCTTCGTCGCCGCGTAGACGCCTTGTCCGGGCTCGACGGCCACGGAGCGAATCGAGGCGAAGGCCACGATGCTGCCGCTGCCGCGCTCGGCCATGACCCGCCCCGCGCTCTGCATCACGTGGATCGTGCCCTTGAGATTGAGCGAGAGAACGCGGTCGATCTCCTCCGAGGTGTAGTCCAAGAGCGCCTTGCGGAAGTTGATGCTCGGCGTGGTGACCGCCGCATCCAGGCGACCGTGCCGCTGCACGACGTCGTCGACGAGATTGGCGACGGCCCCACCCTCGATGATGTCGACCGCCGCGCCCTCCGCCTTGCCGCCGCGCTCGGCCACCCGCTTTGCCGTCGCTTTGGCCGCCTGGCCGTTCGCGTCGGCACAAATCACCGTCGCGCCGCAGTCTGCCAGAGCATGCGCCGTCGCCTCTCCGATGCCCGATCCCGCGCCCACCACCAGCGCAATACGGTCGTTCAACCGAAACTTGTCAAGATAGCTCTCCGCCATGATCTTCCTTTCAGCGTAAGTGTGCGAGCACGGCGTCGCCCATCTCGGCAGTCGTCGCCTTGCCCCCCAGATCGGGCGTGCGCGTTCCGCTGGCCAGCGCTGCCGCAATCGCCGCGACGACCGCATCCGCGGCCGCCCGCTCGCCCAGGTACTCGAGCATCAGCGCCCCGCTCCAGATGGCACCGATGGGGTTGGCGATACCCTTGCCGGCGATGTCCGGGGCGCTGCCGTGCACCGGCTCGAAGACGCCCGGCACCCCTCCCTCGGGATTGAGATTGGCGCTCGCAGCAATGCCCAGACTCCCTTGCAGCGCGGCGGCCAGATCGGTGAGGATATCGCCGAAGAGATTCGAGCCGACCAACACGCCGAAGCGTTCGGGCTCGCGAACCATGCGGTAGGCACAGGCATCGACGAGCATGCGCTCCCAGCGAACGTCGCGGTACTCCGCGGCCACCTCCCGCACGACCTCGTCCCAGAGCACCATCCCGAAGGTCAATGCGTTCGACTTGGTCACGCTGGTCAGCAGCGAGCCGCGCTGTCGCGCGATATCGAAGGCGTAGCGTGCGATACGCTCGATGCCGCGACGGGTGAAGACAGAGCTCTCCACCGCCAGCTCGTCGGGCGTCCCGGTGCGAAAGCGGCCGCCCAGCCGCGCGTACTCACCCTCGGTGTTCTCGCGCACGAAGACGAAGTCGATCTCCTGCGGCGCCGCCTTCACCGGCGTCGGCACGCCGGGAAAGAGGCGCACAGGGCGCAGGTTGACGTAGAGATCGAGCTCCTTGCGAAGCCCGATCACCGAGCCCCAGACGGCGACGTCGTCCGGTACGTCGGGGCTACCGACCGCACCAAAGTAGATCGCGTCGTGGCCGCGTACCGTTTGGAATGCATCGGCCGCCATCATCGTGCCATGGCGGCGGTAATACTCGGAACCCCACGGAAGCTCGGTCCACGCCAAGCTCAGGCCGAAGCGCTGGGCGGCGCACTCGATCACGCGCCGCCCCTGTGTCACGACCTCCGGCCCCACACCGTCGCCTGCAATGACCGCGATGCGATACTCCGGAGGCGCTCGGAGTGCGCCGCTACACTCCGACAGCCTCCTAGGCTGCAACGGAGGCCTCGCGCTCCGCGGCCGGGGCCGGCGTCAGCAGGCTCACGACGGCGCAGACGAACCACGTCGTACCGAGTCCCTGCGAGCCCGGCGAGAGCGTCATCCAATTCGGCTGCACGGCCAGCACCTTCGTGATCACGTTAGCCGGCGAGCCGAAGAAGTGGATCGGCAGAAAGATGCCGGCAAAGATCACGCCGAGCAGCACCAAGGTGTCCTTCGCGACGCTGGCCCATGCCGTGCCGCGAATGCCGGTCGTGAAGACCAAGAGCGCGATGGTAGACGTTCCACATGAAGAGCAGCGTTACCAGGATCCTGGCCACGATCCATGCGACCAAGAACGGCAAGCCGAGGATCCGCGGGATGACGGCGAGTACGATTTTCGCGCCCATCGCATCCTCCTCCAAACTGAGTAGAGCGTTCTGCGATCTAGATTATCATCGTGCGCGCCGCTTGCCTGCCGTGCGCTTTCATCATCCGGCAGGCGCCGCCCCCGAGGCTGCCATACGCGCGGCCAGCGCACCGCCTGCCAGCACACCGATCCCTGCGGTGCTCATGAAACCCCTCCCCCACCCGTTTTCGGCTCATCACAGCGGGGTACGTCTGAAGTGGCGCGATCGACGGCGCCGACGACGGGGGTTGGGTTGCATGCGGTTCATCAAAGACGTCCAAGCGGTGCGCAAGCGCGCCAGAGAGCAAGTCGAGGAGGGCGCCGTGACGCCCGCGCTTGAGTTGGACGCGTCTAAGAGCGCGGCCATTCTCAATGAGGCGCTGGCCACTGAGCTGGTCTGCATCCTGCGCTACCAGCACCACTACTACATGGCGGCTGGCATTCACAGCGCGGCAGCGCGCACTGAGTTCAAGGAGCATTGGGGGGACGAGCAGCGCCACGCCGAGATGCTGTGCGAGCGCATCCGCCAGCTAGGCGGCAAGCCTGACTTCAGCCCGGAGGGGCTACGCAAGAGCCACACCGAGTACAACGAGGGGCAGAGCCTGGCCGAGATGATCCTCGAGGATCTGGTCGCCGAGCGCATCGTGATCATGACCTATTCCGAGATGATCCGTCACTTCGGCGAAAAAGACCCGACCACGCGCGTCACCCTGGAGACGATCCTTGCCGACGAGGAGGAGCACGCCGACGATCTCGCCGACCTGCTCTACAGCGTCGATCCCTCGTCGGGTAGGCCAACGGAGAGGCTCACTGCCAGTGAGGCCATCGAGCCGATCACGCACAATGGGGAGACCGCGCCCGCACGCCGCTAGAGGCCACGTGAGGAATACCCCATGCTCCGCACCATTCTCGTCGCGCTCGACGGATCCAGGCAGTCACTGGCCGCGCTCGAACTGGCGATCTCGGTGGCCGGAGATATGCACTCGCGTCTCGTTCTGGTCTCAGCCATCGACGCCGGCGAGGCCGAGCGTATCCTAGCGGATGCCGGCGCTCTCGTCGCCGCGAGCGAGATTACGTACGCATCCCACGTGCTGGATGGCCCTCCCGTGAGCGCCATTCTCGACGCCGCACGCGCCCATGACGTGGATCTCATCGTCATGGGGACGCAGGGCCGCAGCGGCGCCGCGCGCGCCGTCCTCGGCAGCACCAGCGAGGGCGTGTTGCGCGAAGGGCGGGTCCCGATTCTGGTCACGCGCGGGCTCTCCCGCAACGAGCCGCACGAGCCGCAGGGCACACCGAGACGCTCCGTCGAGGCGGCGCGCCGCGGCCTCTGAGCGCGATCCCCGCACCCCTTCTTCGGGCGATATCGATTCCCGACTACGCGGGTTCGCCTCGGGGCCATTCCCCTGTAAGGGAACGCCGCTCGTCCAGAAACAGAGAGCACTGCCCCGCATCGAGCGGCTTGCTTACCAGATATCCTTGGAACTCGTCGCACCCGAGATCACGAAGCGTCGAGAGTTCCTCAATGGTCTCGATTCCTTCCGCGATGACGCGAAGGCCCAGCTCGCGCCCGAGTAGTACGATCGTTCTCGCGATCGCTTCGCCGCGACGGTCCTTGGCCACGTCGCGCACAAACGAACGGTCGATCTTCAGGGTGTCGATCGGAAAACTGTGAATGTATTCGAGAGAGCTGTACCCGGTCCCAAAGTCGTCGATCGCGATCCCCACTCCCAACTGTTGCAGCGCCCGCATGGTGATGCTGGCACGTTCCCGATCTTGCATGATGACGTTCTCGGTGAGCTCCAGCTCCAAGAGGTGCGGCGGGAGGCCGGTCTCGTAAAGAGTCTTCGCCACGGAAGAGTGGAGATCTTCGCAATAAAATTGACGAGGGGATACGTTGACGCTCATGCGTAGCGGCAATCCGCGCTGGCGCCATACCATGGCTTGGCGGCACGCGGTTCGGAGCACGCCTTTGCCGATCTCCACGATCAGGCCAATCTCCTCGGCGGTGCCGAGGAAGGCAGCGGGCTGTAGGATTCCAAGCCGGGGATGAAGCCATCGCAGAAGGGCTTCCACGGCCACGACATGTCCGCTGCCGATGCAGACAATGGGTTGATAGTGCACTTCGAACTCGTCGGCTCGAAGGGCACGCCGTAACTCCGTTTCCAATACGAGCTGCTTCAGGGCTTCGTTGCGCATCGCTGGCTCGTAGCTTGCAAAGCCGCTGCGCCGAAGCGCTTTTGCGCGATACATTGCCGTATCGGCATTCTGGAGCAGCTCGTCATCGGACCGCACGCGCCCAGCGGCTTCCGCGAGATGTTCGACGGAGCCAGCTGAGACCCAACGCCCCCCGCGCACGCGGACCGCGCGTTCAACGCGGAGGCCTGACGCTGCGCGGAGAG
>JAGWST010000269.1 GCA_028869325.1 bacterium
AGCACCGCGACGGGCAACTTCGGTTCCCCGAATAGCGGCGGCTACTTCTACAACCAGTACATGCGCCTCAACTACGCCTACCTGACGTACAAGGACCCCTCGGGTCTCTACGCCAAGCTCGGCCGCTTCGTCGAAGGTGGCGGGCCCATCGGCCTGGCCTTCGCCGACTACTTCCAGGGTGCTCTGCTCGGTTTCAGCCAGCACGGCTTTAACGTGTACGGTGCCTATAGCTTCAACTACACCCACGGCGCCGCAGAGAACGCCGCTTCCGGCGGTCAGTACCAGGACATCCTGGCCCACGCCGACTACGACGTGACGCCGAAGTTCAACGTCGGCGTCAACTACGACCTCAGCCGCGGCATCTCGGGTGAGACCTACTTCAACTCGGCGTACAACCCGTACGCGCCGGCCGGCTCGCAGTCGCCGACCTCACCGACCTACGTGGCTTGCACGACCGGTCAGTGCGGCGCCTGGATCAGCGCCGTCTACCCGCTCGCGGTCGGGTCGGTCAACGCCTCGTACGACTTCACCCCGAACTTCAAGGTCGCCGCTGAGTTCCTTCACCGCTTCGGTAAGGATCCCGTCGGCAACACTTGGAAGGACAACGACTCGTTCTGGGGAGAGGGAACGCTCGGTCCCACCGGTGCTCAGCGCGGCAACAGCTATCTCGAGGGCGGATTCATCTCGTCGGGCTTCAACTCGAACGGGCCGCACACCGAGATCGTGGGCACGCCTGACTACCAGCAGTTCTACTTCTCCAACCCGAACGGCTACAACATCGGCTACGTCGCTCTGCACCACTGGTTCAGCGACAATGCCCGCGTTGGCGTCGTCTTCCAGGGCTGGGGCGTGAAGAACGGCATCGACATCCCGCTCGGTGGCGGCTACTTCATCAGCAAGGATAGCGGCACCGGCGTCTTCCTCCAAACGCTGATCTCGTTCTAACGAACGAATCCGCGGACGGAACTGCGAGGCCCTCGGCGAAAGCCGAGGGCCTCGTCGCATCTCGCCAAGGAGAGGCCATGTATCGCTTCAGCCACGTCGACGTCTTTACCGAGCAGCGCTTCGAAGGGAATCCGCTGGCGGTCTTTCCCGACGCAGAGGGGCTCTCCGACCAGCAGATGCAGCGCATCGCCAACGAGATGAATCTCTCGGAGACGGCCTTCGTGCTGCGTACCACACGCGAGGATTGCGACGCGCGCGTGCGCATCTTCACGCCCGCGTACGAGATGCTCTTCGCCGGCCATCCCACCATCGGCACGGCGTTCGTCCTGGCGAGCCTGGGGCGCGTTCCGGCGGGAAAGGGGAGCATCGTCTTCGAGGAGGGCGTCGGCCCCGTATCCGTGCGCTACGAAGGGCCCGCGCAGGCCCCGCTGCGCGCGTGGCTGCTGACGCCGCCGATCACCTTCGGCCCGGTCTTCGGCGATCGTGCCGCCTGCGCGGCGGCGGCATCGCTGACCAGCGAGGATCTGCTGGAGGGCATTCCGCTGGAGGTTGCGGGCGCCGGACCGCGCTTTCTCTACCTTCCCGTCCGCGACCGGGCTACCGTCGACCGCGCACAGCCAGACCTCGCGGCGATCAGCAGGCTGCTGCGCGACGAGCGTCTGATCGGTATCTTCGTCTTCGCTGTCGAGCGCGAGCGGGGGGAGTTCTACTCGCGCATGTTCGCCCCCGATGCGGGCATTGGCGAGGACCCCGCCACCGGATCAGCGACGGGACCGCTGGCGGCGTTCGCTGTGCGCCACGCTTTGATCGACGCGCGGCCCGGTGGGAGCGTGCGCCTGCTGAGCGAGCAAGGCGTAAAGATGGGGCGGCGCAGCCTGCTGCACATTCACGTGACGTTCGCGCACGGCTCGCCGGCAACCATCGAGATCGGCGGCTCCGCGGTGCACGTGCTCGATGGGGAGCTGGACCTGCCGTAACGAAGTGCCGCACCATGGAAGGCGAGGTCGTCATCATCGGTGCGGGCTTGATCGGACTGGCGCTGGCCAGAGAGCTCGCGCATCGCGGGGCCGCGGTGCGGGTGGTCGATACGGGCGAGCCCGGGAGGCAAGCCTCGTGGGCGGCGGCGGGGATGCTGGCGCCCTCCTCCGAGGGCCTGGACGGCGCGTTCTACGATCTCTGCGCGGCCAGCCTGGCGCGCTATCCCGCCTTCGCCGCGGCCTTGCACGAGGAGACCGATCTCGATATCCACTTGCGCCGCGAGGGCTTCATCACCCCTGCCTATGATGATCGAGGCGTCGCCAAGCTGGAGGCGGAGGTCGCCGATGCGCGCGCCCGCGGCTTCGGCGCCTCCATGCTGACCAGCGTCGATACGCTGCGCCTGGAGCCCTCGCTCGCGCCGGTTGCGGCATCGGCGCACTTCGAGCACGAGGCCTCCGTGGACAACCGGCGTCTGGGACGCGCGCTGCGCGCGGCCGTCGAGCATCTGGGCGTACGCCTCGACGAGGGGCTGCCTTGGGTGCGCTTGGCGGCGACGCAGCGGCGCGTCAACGGCGTCGAGACCGCGAACGGGTTCATACCGGCGCCGGTGGTCATCAACGCGGCGGGCGCCTGGGCCGGGACGCTGGAGGGCGTCCCCGAGCGCGCACGCGTGCCGGTGGAGCCGGTGAAGGGGCAGATCCTCGCGCTCGGCATGCCGGCCAACTTGATCCGCCACACGATCTACGCGGAGCACGCCTATTTGGTCCCCAGGGACGACGGACGCTTGATCGTCGGCGCCACCGTCGAGCGGGCCGGCTTCGATACGCGCGTCACCGCCGCCGGCATCCACCGGTTGCTCGACGGCGCACTGCGCGTCGCCCCCGCGCTGCGCGACCTTGCCGTCGTCGAGACGTGGGCCGGCCTGCGTCCGGGTACCCCCGACGGCCTGCCCTACCTGGGGGCCGGCAGCATCGAAGGCTACTTCCTGGCCACCGGACACCTGCGTAACGGCGTCCTCTTGACGCCGATCACCGCGGAGGTGGTGGCCGACACCGTCGAGGGGCGGGCGCCGCGCGTCGATGTCGCGGCATTCTCGCCGGAGCGTGTACACCCTACGTCGAAGGCGGCCCCCTGATGTCCGAGATGGTCGTGGTCAACGGGGAGACGATCCCGTTGGAGCGGGTGCAGACGCTGGGCGAGCTGTTGCAGCGGCTGGGCGTCAAGCGCGAGGGGGCTGCGGTGGCGTTGAACGACTCGGTGATCCCCAAGGGGCGCATCGATGCGGAGCCGCTGCAAGCGGGCGACCGCGTCGAGATCATTCGCGCCGTTGCCGGAGGGTAGAGGAAGAGCGTGCAGAGAGATTCGTTCGTGCTGGCTGGTCGCGAGTACGCCTCGCGGCTGCTGGTCGGCACCGGCAAGTACCCCTCGATGGAGGTCATGCAGGCGGCGCACGAAGCCAGCGGCGCGGAGCTCGTGACCGTTGCGATTCGCCGCATCCACATCGACGATCCGAGCGGCAAGACGATGTTGGACTACATCGATCGCTCGCGTTACCGGCTGTTGCCCAATACGGCCGGCTGTTATACGGCCAAGGACGCCGTCTTGACGGCCAAGCTCGCTCGCGAGGCGCTGGAGACCGATCTCATCAAGCTCGAAGTGATCGGCGACCAGCAGACGCTCTATCCAAACGTCGCGGAGCTGTTGATCGCGGCCGAGGAGTTGGTGCGTGACGGCTTCACGGTGCTTCCGTACACCAC
>JAGWST010000270.1 GCA_028869325.1 bacterium
ACATGCGCAAGATGGGCGGGCTGGCAAAGCGAATGCCGCTGGCCTTCTGGAGTATGCTGGGAGCCACGTGCGCCATCACCGGCGTGCCGCTCTTCAGCGGCTGGGTCTCCAAAGATGCGGTCGTCTATCAGACGCTGGCGCTCGGTCACCCGATCCTGTGGGCCTTCGGCGTGGCAGCGGCGGCGATCACCGCCTACTACATGTCGCGCCTGATGTGGATGACCTTCGCGGGCGCCTATCGCGGCGATCCGCATGCCGGTGAGCACGATCATGCCCCTCATGTGCCCGCATGGGTGATGGGGCTCCCGGTGGCGCTGCTGGGCATCGGCTCGGTGGTGATCGGCTGGCTCAACTGGCCGCACGAAGGCTTCGCGCAGTTCCTCGCCCCCGTCTTTAGCGGCGCACCGGAGCCCGCCGCGGCGTGGGGCGGCGAGTTCGTCTCGACGCAGATTCCACTGCTGATCGCCTTGATCGTGGGCGCGGGCGCTGCCTACCTACAGTACGGCACGGCGGGCGCGCTGCGCGAGGCGCCCAAGCGCTTGGAGCGTGAGGCCGCCGGCCAGCCCGCGCTGCTGGTGAACCTCTACTACTGGAACGAGCTGCTGCACGCGCTCTTCGTGGTGCCGGCACGGGCGCTAGCGACGCTCTGCGCGCGTATCGTCGATCCCAAGCTCATCGACGCGGTGCTGGTACGAGACGTGGCGGCGGATGCGGGCATTCTGGGCCTGCTCTTCCGCCGCTGGCAGACGGGTCTAATTCGCACCTACGCCCTGACGCTGCTCTGCGGCGCCGCGGCGGTCATCGTGTACTTCGCGGTTGTGAGGTAGAAGTGCAGAGCTTGTTGTTGTGGGTGGTGCTGCTGCCCATCGTTCTCGGCTTCATCGGCTACGCATTGCCCAAGGCCAACGATGCGGCGGCGCGGGCGTTCGCGGTGATCGTGAGCCTGGTGGAGCTGCTGCTCGTTGCCCTGCAGTACGGAGCGGTCGGCTCGCAGGTGAGCCTACCGTGGTTTAGCGCGCCGTGGATCGCCAACTTCCACTTTGGCGCCTCCCAGATCGCGCTGCTCTTCTGTCTCACGCTGGCCGTGATCACGGTCGCCGCCACGGTCGCCGCCCACGTGCCGCGCCAGCGCGACTTCTTCGCTCAGCTGCTGCTGCTGGAGGGGACCATGATGGGCCTCTTCCTCTCGCGCGACCTGCTGGTCTTCGCGCTCTTCTGGGACGCGATGCTGATTCCGGTCTTCATCATGCTGGTCAACTGGGGCGAGGGCACCGCCGCCGCCTGGCGCTTTCTCATCTATAACGGCGCAACCGGCTTGGGCCTGCTGCTGGCAACGGCCGCCTACGGCATTCTGGCCGGCAGCACGGACGTCATCGGCGCGGCGCATGTGCCCGCGGCGTTCTCCGCGCAGGCGGCGTGGTGGATCTTTGCGGGCTTCGCGCTGGCGTACGCGGTGAAGACGCCGCTCTTCCCGTTTCACACCTGGATGCCCGAGACGTACGTCTCCAGCCCTCCGCCGCTCGCGGCCGTGATCTCCTCGGTGCAGTCGAAGTCGGGAATCTTCGCGCTGCTGGTGATCGGCTTGAGCCTCTTTCCGCAGCAGATGCGCCTCTGGGCACCGCTGATCAGCGTGCTGGGCCTGGCCGGTATGCTCTACGGCGCCTTCGTGGCAATGTGGCACAACGACGCCAAGCGCGTGCTGGCGTACTCGTCGCTCTCGCACCTGGGGCTGATCTTTCTGGGCATCTTCAGCTTCAATCGCCTGGCCATCGTGGGCGTGATCGTCTACGCGCTGGGGCACGCCTTCTTCAATGCGATGATGTTCCTGGTGGTGGGCTACGTGGAGCGGCGCGAGGGGACGCGCGCGATCGATCGCCTCGGCGGCCTAGGAATCCGGAACCCCAAGCTCGCGGGGGCGCTGATGATCGGCTCGATGGCGCTGCTGGGCCTTCCCGGCTTGGCCGGCTTCGCCGGCGAGCTGCTGGTCCTGACCGGCGTCTGGAGCTCCGGTGAGCCGTGGCTGGCGGCGATCGCGCTGGTGCCCATTGTCGTGGCCTCCGTCTACATGCTGCGCGTGCTGCTGAAGGTCATCTGGGGACCGGAGGTTCCCGATCTGCCGGTGCGCGCCGACCTCTCGTGGTGGGAGATCGTGGCGGTCGCCCCGTTGGCCGCGGCGCTGCTGCTCTTCGGTCTCGTGCCGGGGCTGGCCGTACCGGCCGCTCGCGACGTCTCGACCGCCGCGGCCGGCGTGGCGATGACCGCCCCTTCGCACGTTACGCTCTCGGGGGCTACACTACGATGAACGGCGGCTATCTCCAGCTGGTCACCACGCTCGACTACCAGGCGCTGCTGCCCGCGATCGTCGTCGGCGGCGCCGCCGTGCTGGCCTTACTCGCGGACTTGATCCTTCCGCGCCGCTTAGCCAACGGGGCGGCGCTTCTGATCGGCGTGCTGGCCACCATCCTAGGCGCGCTCTACGCCTACGGAACCTACCGTGTCCACTATCTCGCCTTCGGCGGCGGCTTCGTGCTCGACGGTCTCAGCGTGATCTTTGAAGAGATCGTGCTCTTCGCGACGCTGGTTACGCTGCTGCTCTTCAACCGCCGCGGCGAGAGCGAGGACCGCCCCGCCTACGTGGCGCTGGTGCTTTGGTCGGCCACGGGCGCGATGGTCCTCTCCGGCGCCGGCAACCTGATGACGCTCTTCTTGGGCGTCGAGATCCTCTCGCTGGCGCTCTACTGCCTCTGCGCGATTCAGCGCAACCGTGAGGGCGCCAAGGAGGCGGGCCTCAAGTACCTCATCCTCTCCTCCACCGCATCGGGGTTCTTGCTCTACGGCATGGCGCTGCTCTTCGGTGCCACGGGGAGCGTGGCGCTCTCCGCGCTGGCCCATCCGCAGACGGGCATCCACGGGCTGTACGCGCTGGGCATCGGCATCTTTCTCATCGGCCTGGCCTTCAAGCTGGCCCTGGTGCCATTTCACATCTGGGCGCCCGACGTCTACGAAGGGGCGCCGCTGCCGGTGACGGCATTCATGTCGGTGGCCACCAAGGCCGGCGCGCTGGCCGCGCTGGCGCGCGTGATCTACACGGCTGTGCCGCAGCCGGAGGCGCATTGGATCCTCCTGCCGACGTTCGTCTTTGCCGCTGCATCGATGCTGATCGGTAACCTCGGCGCGTTGGCGCAGACGGACATCAAGCGTCTCTTGGCCTACTCCAGCATCGCGCAGGCGGGCTACATCGTCGCCGCGCTGGCCGGGGCCACCGAGGTCGGCATTCGCAGCGCCATCTACTATCTGGCCGCGTACGCCTTCATGAACCTCGGCGCCTTTGCCGTCGCCGCCTTGCTCTCCAGCGAGCGCGAGGAGGGGACGCAGCTCGTCTCATACGAAGGCCTGGCCGCGCGCCGGCCACTCTTGGCGGCCGCGATGACGTTCTTTATGCTCTCGCTGGCCGGGATGCCGATCACCGCCGGATTCCTCGGCAAGATCTTCATCCTCTCGGCTACGGTGCACTCGGGCTATTGGCCGCTGGGCGCGATCTTGATCATCGGCTCCGCGATCTCGTTCTACGTGTACTTCAAGATCGTCCGCGCAATGTACGCGCGCGTGGAGCGCTTCGCCCATCCGGCGGTGGTGACGCCCTCGCAGCTTCCGTGGGTTGCGGTGGCGATCTGCGCGCTGGCGGTGATCGTCTTGACCTTCGTTCCGGTCATGCCGGGCGACGTCACGTTCTTCGTGAAGTAAAGCCACGACGCGCCATGAGCAGAGAGGCGTCTCTGGCGTGGGCGGGTGGTAGGGCTCTTCTGCGATCTTGCGGAGTCGCCGCCGTGGCGACGCCGAGAAAAGCGGAACGCCGCCTCGGCAATCCCTTACGTCTGCGGCGTCCCTTCGAGGAACCAGAAAAGGTGGTGAAACTGGCGCCTCGCATCGCACCCCTCGTGCAGGATGCTCATGGACTATACCCGCCGTGCACGGGCTTGAACCGATGCGTGCTCATTCGTAGAGCGCTTGCGCGCGGAGATGCAATCTCGCCAAGGCTCCGTCTACTGAGCAGTCATGCACCCTGCGTCACGCTCTCCGCGGCGCGCCAGAGATACCAGCTCGCGACGCTGCGAAAGGGGCGCCAGCGCTCGCCGTACTCGCCCAGCTCGCGGGGAGTCGGCAGCTCCCCCCGCTTGTGCAGAGCGGCGAACCCTTTTCGGACGCCGTAGTCGTGCACGGGCAGCACGTCGGGCCGCCCCAGATTAAAGATCAAGAGCATCTCCACCGTCCAGCGCCCGATGCCTCGAATGGCGACGAGACGCTCCACGATCGCCGCATCGCTCATCCGCGCCATCGTGCGGTACGAGGGAACGTGGCCGGCATCGGTCTTCGCCGCCAGGTCCTTGAGCGCTCGCGCCTTGCTCGCCGAGATCCCTGCCCCGCGCAGCGCCTCGTCGGGCGTAGCCAAGAGCGCCGGCGGTTCGGGGAAGCTCGCCAGCGGGTAGAGCGCGCAGAGACGCGAGAAGATGGTAGCCGCCGCCTTCCCCGAGAGTTGCTGGTAGACAATCGCCTCGCCGAGCGCCTCGTAGGGTGACCTGCCCGGGGCGTAGCGCAGGCCGCAGGGCCCGACGCGGGCGATCAAGCGCCCCATGCGGCCCAGCAGGCTCTGCCGCTTCTGGGCCCCTTCCAGGCGGTTGGAATTGTCGGCGAGAGCGAGGTTGATCCGCTCCAGACTCGCGTCGTCGCCTGCTTCCCGCGCGCTAGTCAATTCTTGTTCCAGCCGGGTTCGTTCGGTGACGAGTGGAGCGATCTCGCCGGGCGAGATCCGGGGATAA
>JAGWST010000271.1 GCA_028869325.1 bacterium
CCCGCTCGCTGCGCTGCGCTCCGCTCGTGGGGACCCCGATGCTTGAAACGTTCCGGCGCACTCGCGCCGGATTGCACCACAGGCTCCGATGCTCATGCCGCCCGTTCCCCGCTCGCTGCGCTGCGCTCCGCTCGTGGGGACCCCGATGCTTGAAACGTTCCGGCGCACTCGCGCCGGATTGCACCACAGGCTCCGATGCTCATGCCGCCCACCGCCAGGCCACCGCACCCCAAGAGAGGCCGCCGCCGAAGGCGACGAAGACGATCACGTCGTCCTGTTTTAGGCGCCCATCGGAGTCCAGCTCGGCGAGCGCAAGCGGGATCGATGCCGACGAGGTATTGCCATACTCGGCGATGTTGACCACCACTTTCTCCGCCGGAACCTTGAGGTACTTGGTCGCCGAGTCGATGATACGCAGGTTGGCTTGGTGCGGGATCAGGTACGCCATGTCGTCGGGCGTCAAGTGCGCCTTCTGCAGCGCCGTCAAAGACGAGTCCACCATCTTGGAGACGGCGAACTTGAAGACTTCTTTGCCCGCCATGTGGATGTAGTGCTGGTGCTCCTCGATGGTCTGCGCCGTGGCGGGATTGCGTGAGCCGCCGCCGGGTTGGAAGAGCACGTCGGGGTTACTGCCGTCGGCACCCAGTGAGGAGCCCAGGAAGCAGTCCTCGCTGCTGCCCTCGAGAATGATGGCGCCCGCGCCGTCGCCGAAGAGCACGCACGTCGCGCGATCCGTGTAGTCGGTGATCTTCGAGAGCGACTCGGCGCCGATCAGCATCACGCGGTTGTAGACGCCGCTGCGTACCAGCCCGGCGGCCACGGTCAAACCGTAGACGAAACCCGAACAGGCGATGCTGATGTCGAATGCGGCCTTTCCGGTAGCCCCCAGGCGATTGGCCACCAGACACGCCGTGGCGGGGAACAAGAAATCCGGGGTCACGGTCGCAACCACGAAGGCGTCGATCTGACCGGCATCCAGGCCCGCGCGCGCGAGAGCGCGCTTCGCGGCCTCGACGGCGAGGTCCGACGTCGCTTGGTCCTCGGCGACGATGTGCCGCCGTTTCATTCCCGTCCGGCTGGAGATCCACTCGTCATTGGTATCGACGAGCTTGGCCAAGTCTTCGTTGGTGAGGATTCTCTCCGGCGCGTAGCTGCCGACGCCGACGATACGGACCCCTTGCTGCACGCTAGGAGCTCCTATCGGCTCGCGCCCGCGCTCTCGTCCACCGGCTCAACGGCCAGACGGCCGCCGTAGTAGCCGCAGTTCGAGCACACGAAGTGCTCTCGCTTGGGCTGATGACAGTGCGAACACTCGACCAGCGCCACCGCGTTCAGCTTCCAGTTGGCCGCACGACGCGAGCGCGTCTTCGAGCGCGGAGTCTTCCATTTAGGATTGGCCATCGTCTTCTTCCTCAGTACAGGCGCACGCGCCCTCGTTGCGGTTCGCACCACATTGCGGGCAGAGGCCCGCGCAATCTTCCCTGCAGAGGAGCCGCAACGGCAGCGCCGCGTCGACGGCCTGCCGCACGAGATCCCCTACGTCCAACATCGTGCCGTGGAGAACGTTCTCCAATGCCAGCGGGTCGCGTTGCCCTTCGCTCCCCGGCACGATCGCCTCGTCGACCTCGTCCTCGAGGTCGAGCGCTACCGGCGCCAGGCACCGCGAGCAACTCCCTTCGCCCCGCACGCGGACCTGCCCCCGCAGGAGCAACCCGCGCGCCGCACGCGTCACGCTGAGGTCGACCTCCGCGGGTTGCGGAAAGGTCACGTCCTCGAACGCCCCCACGGGCACCCGCCCGCTTACCGGAAGTTCCCTGAGCTGTCCGGCGAGTACCGAACCGACGTCGATCTTCACGTAGAGGAGTCCATGACACGCGACGAGAGTCCCAGGCGCGGGACCCTCGAGAACAACCCCCATTGTAGCGGGCAGGCCCAGGGGTGTCAAACCCCCGCCCCCCTTTCCGCCGGCCGCCCCCACGTGATCTATCCAGTACAGGGAAGACTCTCCCCTCTCCCACCCGCACCCCGTGAAAGGAATGCACCCATGTCACTCTTCGGCGGCCTCTTCAATGCGCTGGGGGGCGTCGCGCGGATCGCCGGGCCGATCATGACGCTCAACCCGATCACCGCGCCGCTCGGCCTCGAGCTCAGCACGGCCGGGTCGGTCGCGGGTATGCTGGGGCACGGCTCCACGATCCCGCCCGGCAGCCCCTTCTTCCCCGGCGACATCCAGAACGGCATGTTGGACGTGGGCATGCAGACGTTCATGGCAAGCCAGGGCGCCCTCTTTCAGCAGCAGCTCAACTTCCAGAACGCGATGTCGTGGCGCTCGTCGATGTTCGACCAGGTCATGGATGAGCGGAGCGAGTCCATGCGAGAGCAGAACACGATCCGCGACATCGAGCTCGAACAGCGCAAAGCGGACAATCAAGCGACGAAGAAGTTCATCCAGTCGATCACCGAATAGCACGGCGCCGCGCGCGCCAGCGCGCATGCGGCGTACCCCCACGTAAGGAAGCGACGACGTGATTCCACGCATCGAGCAGAGTACGACAACGCGCCGCCCCGCGCGCTCCGCAGGAGCCGCGAGCGGCGACGCGGCCGACGATGCGGTCAACCGGCGTAGCGTGGCGTTCGACGACACGGTCAAGCTGCGGGCGGAGATTCTGCGCGAAGTCGACGTTCTCGATCAGCTCTCCGTCGAGATCGCCAAACGCGACGATGCGCTCCTGCGCAAGTACATCGAAATGATTTGAAACGCTAGGGTGCAGCGCGCCCTAGCGGGCGTTGACAGGCGGAAAAGGACCGTGGTAGATTTACTTGTCCGTCGGTGGGGGCCATTAGCTCAGGTTGGTTAGAGCGCACCCCTGATAAGGGTGAGGTCTGTGGTTCGACTCCACAATGGCCCACCATTCCCGCCTGCATCGGGCCTGTAGCTCAGCTGGTAGAGCACCTGCTTTGCAAGCAGGGGGTCCGCGGTTCGAGCCCGCGCAGGTCCACCATGGCCACGGGGATGTAGCTCAGTTGGTAGAGCATCGCGCTGGCAGCGCGAGGGTCAGGGGTTCGAGTCCCCTCATCTCCACCACCGTCTTCTCTTCAAGCGACCACCTCATCGGCCGCCTGGCGCCCGGCGGCCCCAAGCGGCACCGCCGTCGGTATCGCGCGCTTGCGCCGGTGATCGCAGGCGATCGCCCAACCGGCGAAGAGCATGAGGGCTCCACCGGCCGCCTGGAGCGCTCCAAGGTGCTCCCCGAGGACGAGATAGCCAAACAGCGTCGCGACCAACGGCTCCATCCCGAAGACGACCGCGGCCGAGATCGGGCTGATCGTGCGCTGTCCGTGAGCCGCCAGCACGAAAGCCCCCAGTGACGCCGCCGTGCCGAGGTAGAGCGTCCCGAGCCATGCCACACCGCTCTGCGGCGCGAAGCCCTCGCGGCCGAGGACGGCGCCTGCGGCGCAGATGACGGCGACGACGGCGGCCTGAATGACCATCAACACCAGCGACCGCCCGTGGCGCACGGCCATCTTGGTGGCGATGATCGCCAGCGCCGCCGTTACCGCGGTGCCGACGGTCCAGACATCGCCTGGGACGATACGGTCCAGCGGCCAGCGCACGGTCAGCAGAAGCGTGCCGCTCAGCGCCGCCACGCTTGTCAGCGCCTCCACACGCCGCGGCACGAGGCCCATCGCAAAGAATGCGACAACCGGCACCAGGGCGATGTAGCCGGCGCAGATGAAGGCGCTCTTCGAAGCGGTCGTCGTCTCCAGGCCGATCGTATTGGTGATCTGCATCGCCGCCGCGATGGCGCCTAACGCCAAGCCCCAGCGCCACTCGCCCCGCGTCGGGCGCCAGCGCAGGCCCATCAACACCAGCGCGCCGAGCAGCGCGGCGACGATAAAACGGTCGGCCAGCAGCGTCCAAGGACCGGTGGTGGCCAGCACGGCGCGGATCACCACGAATGTCGTGCCAAAGATGAGCGTTGCAAGCGCGATCGCGAGCATGCGAGCATCGCCGTGTTATAGTAAGGTGGGGCGCATGCCGGGCCAACGCACCGCAAGGTGAGGAAAGTCCGGGCTTCGCAGGGCAGGGTGCAGGATAACGTCCTGTCGGGGAGACCCGAAGGAAAGTGCCACAGAAACATACCGCCCGCGTTCGTCGCGGGTAAGGGTGAAATCGTGAGGTAAGAGCTCACGGCGGGCCCCGTGAGGAGGCCCGTGGGTAAACCCCACCCGAAGCAAGACCGGCAGAATGGCTCCATCCGGGGCCCGGGTTGCCCGCCCGCACTGCCCACGTCGCATCAGGCGGCCGGTGACGGTCACCGCAGAGAGATGCTGGCCGCCGACCTCGGTCGGTACAGAACCCGGCTTACAGGCATGCCTACCCCCATGCGGAGCGCCCCGGGATCCCTGGAAGCGCTCCGCGTACACCTGCAACTTTGCGGGCCAGAGGGGCATCCTATGCTACAATGGCCCCGGGGCCGCGCCCGCACGAACCCACATCGCGGAGAGGAAGAGGTTCTAGCCCGTGTCAGCCACGTTGTTCAATCCCGAGATGACCGTCGAGCAGGCCTTCAAGGTCCACGCCGGCGCGCGCCGCGTCTTCGCACGCTACCACTTGGGCGGTTGCTCGCACTGCGCGATCTCGGAGACCCACAGGATCGGCCAGGTCGCCGAGGACTACGGCATCCCGCTCGAGCTTTTGCTCTCCGATCTCAACAAGCTCGGCGAGCAACCGCTGCTGAAGGTCGGCGATCGCGTGCGCATCCCCGATCAGATTCGCTCCAAAGTTCCGGAGCTAGCCAACGTTGCCGAGGTCGGCGAGGTCACCGGCGAGGAGAACGGCGCCTACACCGTCGAGTTCGGCGAGGTGCGCCTGCAGGGGCTGGCGGAGGATTTCTTGCCGGTCAAGGAGGGCGTCCGCGCCTAATTCCGCGCCCCTCCGTCGAAGGACCTAAGGAGGCAGCCCCGGCACGGGGTTGCCTCTTCCGTTGGTCCACGCACGGCGAAGCGGAGCGAGTGGGGCCTCGCGACGAATTACGCCAGGGGTCTGCGGCCGCTGAAGCCGCTGTCGAGGTCGTGCCAGTGCGCGACCGCAGGCTCGTCGGCCTTCCAGCAGAGGTAGATCGTTCGCCCGCCCCGAGTGCTCGGGAAATCGATAAGGCCAAGGTCGATGTCTTTCACAATGCAACCGAAATGCTCGATCCGCTCGATCAGCCGCACGATCTCGTCCTCGTGCACGCGGATGCCCGGGGCGTGGCCGCGCGGGGCCGCGCGTACCTCGTTCTCCAATTGCGCGATCGCCAGATCCCGTCGCCGCTCCCAGAGCGCCTCCACCAGCGGCCGCAATCGGTCTAGCAGTGCGTTGGCCTCATCGAGCGTGAAGAGGCGCATCCATCCACCTCCGCGTGTGCAAGGAGTGTTTCGAGCCAGATGATGCCCGACCTTCGGCCGAACGGCGAGCGCGTGCCGCGGCACGCGTCGGCTCGCTTCATTATCGTCACCGGTCTCTCGGGCGCCGGCAAGAGCCAGACCATGAAGTGCTTCGAGGATCTGGGCTTCTTCTGCATCGACAACCTGCCGCCGTCGCTGATTGCGAAGTTCGTCGAGCTCATCGACCAGGCTGGCGGGCGCATGCAGCGCGTCGCCCTGATGCTCGACGCCCGCGGTGAGAGCGTCTTCGGCGACCCCGGTGCGGGACTGACGGCCCTCGACGAGGCCGAGATCGGCTACACCGTACTCTTCCTCGACGCCTCGGACCAGACGCTAGTGAGGCGCTTCAGCGAGACGCGGCGGAAGCATCCGCTCGACCGCGGCGGGCCGCTCATCGACGCCATCTCCGCCGAGCGCGCGCAGCTGGCGCCCTTCAAGGAGCGCGCCGACTACGTCTGGGACACCTCGGCGCTCACGCTGACACAGCTCAAGGAGCGCGTCGTCCAGACCTTCGGCGCGCCGAACGACGCGCCGCAGATGCACACCAACGTGGTCGCCTTCGGCTTCAAGAACGGCGTGCCGCTCGATGCCGACCTCATCTTCGACTGTCGCTTCTTGCCCAATCCGAACTACGTACCGGAGCTCAAGAGCCTGACCGGTTACGATGCGCCCGTCGAACAGTACCTCGACGCCATGCCCTTGACGGCAGCCTATCTCAAGGAGCTCTTTCGCTTCATCGACTTCTTGATTCCGCATTTCGTCGAAGAGGGCAAGAGCCGGCTGACCATCGCGATCGGCTGCACGGGCGGCCGCCACCGCAGCATCTACGTGGCCAGGCGGCTGGCCACGCACTTACAAGAACGCCACCAGAGGATCGAAGTGAGCCTTCACTCGCGCGACACGAACGCATGATCGAACGCACCGGCAAGCAGTACAAGTGGTTCCTGCCCGGTCTGGGCGTCAA
Organism: bacterium; assembly: GCA_028869325.1. Classification (GTDB taxonomy): domain Bacteria; phylum Vulcanimicrobiota; class Vulcanimicrobiia; order Vulcanimicrobiales; family SCRA01; genus SCRA01. The sequence goes on from JAGWST010000271.1 coordinate 6,395, forward strand.
GCGCTGGTTGCTGCTGGCGATCGTCGGCGGCGCACTGCTGATCGACGGCATCACGCGCTTCCTGGCCTCCGAGGGCGCCGACTTTCACATCAACCAGACGGTCGATCAGGCCGCGCTCGGTCGCATTCCCCTAGGCTGGATCGACTGGATCTTCATGGTCGCCGGCGCGATCTTCGTCTTCATCGGCATCCGCGCGTGGTTTCGCTCCATCGTCGCCGCCATCACGCCGAACAGCAAGGACAATATTCTCGAGATCCTCGTCGAGCGGCGCACGTTGGGCAAGGGCGCGAAGATCCTCGCCATCGGCGGTGGAACCGGTCTCTCCACGCTGCTGCGCGGGCTCAAGCACTACACCAGCAACATCACGGCCGTGGTCACCGTCACCGACGACGGTGGCAGCTCGGGGCGGCTCAAGCGCGAGCTAGGCGTGCCGCCGCCCGGCGATATCCGCAACTGTCTGGTGGCGCTGGCCGATTCGGAGCGCCTGATCACCGAGCTCTTCCAGTACCGCTTCAGCGAGGGCAACGGACTTGCCGGCCACTCGTTCGGCAATCTCCTCTTGGCGGCGCTCACGGCGGTGACCGGCGGATTCGATACGGCGATTCGCGAGTCCAGCCAAGTCTTGGCGATCCGCGGTCGCGTGCTCCCCTCCACGCTCTCGGCGGTGCGCCTCTGCGCAGAGCTGGAGGACCAGAGCATCGTCGAGGGCGAGACCAAGATCTCGGCCTCCACCAAGCGCATCTCGCGCGTCTTCCTCGATCCGCTGCACTGCGAGCCGCTGCAAGAGGTGGTGGATGCGATCCGCGAGGCGGACGCCATCATTCTGGGGCCGGGGAGCCTCTACACCTCGATCATGCCCAACCTGCTGGTGCGCGGAATCGCCGACGAGATCGCGCGCTCTAAGGCGATGCGCATCTACGTCTGCAACGTCATGACACAGCCCGGCGAGACGCACGGCTACGGCGCCGCCGATCACGTGCTGGCGATCAACACGCTGATCGGCGAGAGGCTCTTTGACTACGTGCTGGTCAACGACATGCCCCCGCACCGGCTGCGCGAGCGCTACGCAGCCGAGGGGCAGGAGCCCGTGCAGCCGGCGATCGAGGCGCTGCGCACGCTGGGCCTCAAGCCGATCGTGGCCAGCGTGATCTCCGAGTCGGATGTGGTCCGTCACGACTCCGATCGCTTGGCACAGACGATCATGGCGAACCTGGCGGAGGTGATGGGCCGCGAGGCGGCGCATCACCCGCGCGCGACGCTCCCCGCCGCCTCAGCCCTGGCCGAGTAGCGAGGCGACGCGAGCCAGACGCGCGGCCGCCCTCTCGACCAGCGGGCTCGCCTCGCGCTTCGACTCCGCCGCGCCCATCGGGTGGTCGGCGATCGGCAGCACGGCAACCCCCAGCGGCCAGAGCAGCTCCTCGTCCTCGATCACCGCGGCGACGGCCACCACCTTCACGCCGTGCCGCAGCGCCAGCTTTGCGACCCCGCTGATCGTCTTCCCCATCAGCGTCTGCTCGTCGATCCGCCCCTCACCCGTGATGCAGAGATCTGCTCCCTCGAGCAGCCGCTCCAAGCCGCGCAGCTCCGCGATCAGCTCCACGCCCGGCCGTGCCCTGGCCCCCAGAAATGCCATCAGGCCGTAGCCTAGGCCGCCGGCGGCGCCGGCACTGGGCTCCTGCGCGCAGTCGACGCCCAAGTCGCGCGCCACCACGCCGGCGAAGTGCGCCAGCGCCCGGTCGAGCCTGCCGACCAGCGCCTTGCCGGCGCCCTTCTGCGGGCCGAAGACGACGGAGGCCCCCTGCGGCCCCGTCAACGGATTCTCGACGTCGCTCGCCACCTCGACCCTCGCTCCGCCCAGGCGCCGTTCCAAGCCGGAGGCGTCGATACGGGCTAGCCCCTTCAGGGCCAGGCCCCCCGGCTCGAGCTCCCTCCCGCGAGCATCCAAAAAGCGCACCCCCAGGGCCTGCGCGCAGCCCGCGCCGCCATCGTTCGTAGCCGAGCCGCCCAGGCCAACCACGATGCGCTTGGCGCCGCGCTCGAGCGCGTCGGCGATCAGCTCGCCCGTGCCGTACGTGCTGGCGCGCGCGGCGTCGCGCTCGTCATCGTCCAGCAGCGCGAGGCCGCTTGCCGCGGCCATCTCGATGACGGCGGTGTCGCCGTCGAAGGCGTACGCGGCTTTGAGTTGCCGACCCAACGGCCCGCGCACCTTGCGCGCGATCGATCGATAGCCGGCGTCGACGAAGGCCGCAACCGTACCCTCGCCGCCGTCGGCCATCGGGCAGCACTCGACGCGATCGCCCGCGCCGCGCACGCCGCGCCAGCCGCGCTCCAGGGCCTGGGCTACCTCGCTCGCGCTCAACGAGCCCTTGAACTTGTCGGGGGCGATGACAACCTGCATGCGCGCGCCCACGCCCTACTTGTGGAGTTGGACGGGCACGGTCAGCGTCTGCCCCTGCGCGACGCTTCCGCTCGGGTTCGTCAGCGTCTGATAGCCGGTTGCGCTCACCGCGTAGTTGAAGGGGCCAGGCGGAACCGGGTAGATCGCGACCGTTCCGGCGCTCGAGGTTACCTGCCCCGTCCCGAGCGTGCTGTCGACGATGACCTGCGCACCCACGATCGGCGCGCCCGTCGCCGCGTCGGTCACGACGAAATTCAGCGTCGCATAGTTGACCGACGCCGGAATCCCCGTGCTACCGCACGCCGCAAGCGCTAACAGGAGAACGGAAAACCCGATGAGCCGCAACCGCAGGCAACGCAGGTAGCGCATGGGGGTTACCCATTCCCGTCGCCTCAGCGACCCTCCTCGGCGTCCTGCCGACGCCAGCGCTCGCCCGAAGGTTGCGGCGAGCCCGCCTGGCGAAGGACGAGTCATGTCGATCACTACGCCAAAGGCCAGCGGCCTGCAGTATTTCGAGAGCGCGCTCCAGGTCGTCGGCAATACGCCGCTGATTCGCCTCAACAAGGTCATGAATGGCGCCAAGCCGCTGGTGCTGGCCAAGGTCGAGTACGTCAACCCCGGCGGGAGCGTGAAGGATCGCCCGGCGGTGGCGATGCTGGAGGAGGCCGAGCGCACGGGCAAGCTCAAGCCCGGCGGCACCATCGTCGAGCCGACCAGCGGCAACACGGGCACGGGCTTGGCGATGGCGGCGGCGATCAAGGGCTACCGCTGCATCCTCGTGATGCCCGACAAGATGTCGCGCGAGAAGGTCGACACGCTGCGCGCCTACGGCGCCGAGGTCGTGGTCACGCCCACCAACGTCTCCCCCGA
>JAGWST010000272.1 GCA_028869325.1 bacterium
CGCTGGTCGCGGAGGGCGTGACGCTGGCGCCGGGCATCGTAGGCTCCGCTTACATGGATGCGCTGGACCTCTTCCCAGCGGCGGGGATTCGCTTCTTGCCCGTCGCCCACGAGCAGAATGCCATCCACATGGCCGACGGTTACGGGCGCGTCACCGGACGCCCCAGCTTCGCCGTCGCGCAGAACGGACCCGGCATCACCAACTTCGTAACGGCGGTGGCGGCCGCATACTGGGCGCACACGCCGATGGTCTTCTGCACGCCCTCCGCCGGATCCATGGGCGTCGGGCTCGGCGGCTTCCAAGAGACAGAGCAGCTTCCCATCTTTTCGAAGATGACCAAGTGGCAGGTCCAGATCAACCGCCCGGAGCGCATGGCCGAGTTGATGCGCCGCGCCTTCTATCTCGCGAAGGCTGAGATGGGGCCGGTGCAGGTCGACATCCCGCGCGACTACTTCTACGGCGAGATCGAGACGGAGATCTACCCGTCGCTGACGCTCGAGCGCGGTCCCGGGCCGGAGCATCAGATCGCGGAGGCGGCGCGTCTGCTGGCGGAGGCGAAGTTCCCCGTCATCATCGCCGGCGGCGGCGTGGTGCAGGGCGATGCCGTGGCTGAGGCGCGGCGCCTTGCCGAGTACCTCTCCGCGCCGGTGACCTGCTCGTACCTGCACAACGACGCCTTTCCGGCCAGCCACGAGCTCTCTGTCGGGCCGCTTGGCTACCAGGGCTCCAAGGCCGCGATGCAGCTCATCGCCCAGGCCGACGTCGTATTGGCGCTGGGCTGCCGCCTTGGACCGTTCGGCACGCTGCCGCAATATGGGCTGGACTACTGGCCGCGCGACGCACGCATCATCCAAGTCGACGCCGATCATCGCGTGCTCGGCTTGACCAAGAAGATCACGCTCGGCGTCTGCGGCGATGCCAAGCAGAGCGCGCAAGCCATCCTCTCCCATCTGCAGGCGAAGGAGCCGGCGCGCGCGCGTAACGAGGCGGTGATTCGCCGGATCGCCGAGGCTCGCCAGACATGGAAGGACGAGCTGGCGAAGATGTCCTCCACGTCGGGGGAGCCGATCAGCCCGCGACACGCGCTCAAGCTGGTCGCCGAGGCACTGCCGAAGGATGCCGTCGTCACGACGGATATCGGCAACATCTCCTCGGTCGCGAACAGCTACCTGAGCTTCGAGCATTCGCGCCGCTTTCTGGCCGCGATGAGCTTCGGCAACTGCGGCTACTCCTATCCCACTGCGTTGGGTGCCAAGCTCGGCCGCCCCGATCTGCCGGTGGTCGCCTACATCGGCGACGGCGCATGGGGGATGAGCCTAGCCGAAGTCATGACCGCCGTTCGCGAGAGCATCCCCGTGGTGGCGATCGTCTGGAACAATGCACAGTGGGGCGCGGAGAAGAAGAACCAGGTCGACTACTACGGCGACCGCTACGTCGGCACCAATCTGAAGAATCCCAACTTCGCCGCGGTCGCGCGTGACATGGGCGCCGAGGGCTATCGCGTGGAGAAAGTCTCGGAGCTGCAAGAGACGGTGCGCACGGCGCTGGCCACGGGGCGGCCGGCGGTAATCGACCTCGTGGTCGATTCGAAGGAACTGGGCGACCCGTTCCGGCGAGACGCGCTGAAGAAGCCCCTACGCATGCTGGAAAGGTACAAGCATCTGCAATAGCTCGAGATAACGCCGGTCGTCCGGCCGACGTTTGAGGAAGGAGGCGGCGGTGTCGACTCTCATGAGGCGCGGTACGTTCGTCCGTACGCTTGCAGGCGGGGCAGCCGCGGCGGGTCTCTCGCCGAGGTGGGCGGCATCGCCGGCGGAGGCGGCGGCCTATCCCGATCGGCCGATAACCTTCATCGTTCCATGGGGGCCGGGCGGCGGCTCCGATCAGATGGCCCGCGCATTGCAGCGGCCGCTGCAACAGGTGTTGGGCGTGGCGGTGCCGATTCAGGACGTCCCCGGGGGTACGGGGACCGTGGGACTCGAGAAGCTGGTGACCGCGCCGGCCGACGGTTACACCATCGGTGACGTGATCGCGGATACCATGGCGCGGGTCGCCACGGGCAGCTCGGCCTGGAAGATCGGTGACCTCACGGCCGTCTGCCGGTTGATGGACGTGCCCTCGTTTCTCTTCGTCAACGCTCAGGACGACCGCTTCAAGACGTGGGAGGACTTGGCTACCTACGCCAAGGCCCATCCCAACGAGTTGAAATACGGCATGCTGGGTGTCGGCAGCGTCGACGACATGACGCGTCACTACTTGGCGACCAAGGGCTTCCGTTTCACCGGCGTTCCCTACGCCAAGCCGAGCGTCCGCTACGCCTCGCTCTTGGGCCGCCACGTCGACGTGCTCTACGAGCAGGCCGGCGACGTCAGCCAGTACGTGATCGGGGGCCAATTCCGCCCGTTGGTGATCTTTGCCGAGAAACGGCTGCCCCAACTGCCGCACGTCCCGGCGGGACCAGAGCTGGGCTTCAAGATCTTCTTGCCTCAGATCCGCGGCATCGTCGTAGCGAAGGGGACTGACCCGGCGGTCGTGTCGAGGCTCTCGGACGCTTTTAAGAGCGCATACGAGAGCGCCGACTTCCAAAGGTACATCAAGAACCAGTTCATGTATCCGGAGAGCTGGATGGACGCCGCCCAGTTCCAAGGCTTCATGGCAAGAGAGTTTCAGACCATGTTGGGCTATCTCAACGAGTTCAACATGGTTCACCGGTCCTGATGGTCGCGAACGAGAGGAGCGCGGCGACCGCGCGCATGGCGGTGGCCGGCTTCTTTCTGCTCGCAGCGCTCTACCTCTACCACGTGGCGGGAGGCTACGCGCGCTACGCCTCGCAGGGGCAGATCGGTCCGAACGTCTGGCCGCAGATCGTGCTGGCGTTGATGGCGCTCGCCGCCGCAGCAGAGTTGCTGGCGAGCGCGCGCGCACTCCGTAGGGCCGCCGGCTCGATCACGGTAGGCCAGGCGGCCGCGGAGGCGACCACCGAGCCGGTACGGGAGCCCGGCGGCGGGTCCTTTGCCGTCGCGCTCTGCGCGCTGCTGGTGGTGGCATACGTCGTCGCGTTGCCGTACGTCGGGTTCCTCATCGCCAGCGTCCTGTTGCTGCCGTTGGTGCTGCTGGCGGCCGGCTATCGCCGCATCGAGGGCATCCTTGCGATGGCGATCGTCGTTCCCATTGTGCTCTCCTACGTCTTCGAACGGCTGCTCTCCGTGGTCTTTCCCATCGGTCTGGGTCCGTTCGAGGAGTTCACGAAGGCCGTCTACCACACGTTGCACATCTTCTAAGAGCGTGCCGGCCGATTGTATCGGTCAGCGCGGGCTCCGCAGCCAGGGAGCGTGACGAATGCCAACGCTGCACCTGTTATTCTCGGGCTTTGGAAGCGTATTCAACGCCGAGAGCCTCATCTTGCTGCTCATCGGCGTGGTCGTCGGCATGGTCTTCGCTTTGCTGCCGGGCCTCAATCTGGTGATGGCGGTCATCCTCCTGCTTCCCTTCACCTACTCGATGACGACCCTGAACGCCGTCTTCTTGCTGATGGGGGCCTACGTCGGTGGGACGTACGCGGGAGTCATCACCGCGATCCTGTTCAACGTGCCCGGCGACTCGATTCACGTTCCCATGCTCTGGGATGGCCATGCGATGACCAGACGCGGCCAAGCGGCCACGGCGATCGGCTGGACGATCGTGGCGTTCGTCATCGGCGGCATCGTCGCCGCACTCATCATGACGTTCGTCTCTGGTCCATTTGCCGGCATCGCGCTGCGATTCTCGTCGCCGGAGTTCTTCTCC
>JAGWST010000273.1 GCA_028869325.1 bacterium
CCGGCCTCGCGCAGGCGCGCGATCCGCGCCTCGTCGACGGTGGAGCCCTGGCGATTCAACGCCGTGGCGAACTCGAGCATCGCGCGCTCTCGCTCGGAGATCTCCGCGGTGCGCCAATTGGTGGCGATCTGATCGGCCAACCGCGAGCGCTTGGAGAGAACGCGCAGTGCCGCGCCGTGCGCGACCACGCAGTAGAGGCAATCGTTCTCGCCCGAGACGGCAACCACGATCATCTCGCGCTCGGCGCGCGAAAGGCCGCTCTCGCCGCGCATCAGCACGTCGTGGTAGTGCATGAATGCGCGAAAGTGCTCCGGCCGCTTGGCGTAAGCCAGAAAGACGTTGGGGATGAAACCGACCTTGGCCCGGCTCTTCTCGATGACCTCGCGCACGTCGTCCGGCAACGCGGCGAGATCCGCCGGTATCCCGAATCGCGAAACCCGCTCCTCACCCTGCAGCATGGCGGATGGCGTTCGTTATCGGCCGCCGGGGACCTCGCTATCCCGGGCCTGACTCTGCTCGTCGAGAAAGCGCATGATATCGGTGGTGAAGTCGCGATCGCACTCCGCGTGCGGAACGTGGGCGGCATGCGCATAGCTGCGCAGCCTGGCATGCGCGAGCAGCTGGACCAGGCGCCGCGCGTGCTCCACCGGGACGTTGGGGTCGCTCTCGCCGCAGAGCACCAGCGCCGGCACCTCCAGCGAGGCGTACGAGGCCTCGATCGGGTGAGCTTGGTGCAGCGCGATACCGCGCGCCAAGTGCATCCAGCCCGTGATCAGAGCACGCGGATCGTCGTCGTGGACGGGCAGCCGGCGGTGCCGCTCCTCCGACCAGGTACGGCTGGCGGGGTGAACCATGCGCAGGAAGGCGCGCTTCGTCGCCAGACGCGTCGTCCACGGCGTGGCGCAGGCGGCCAGGAGCTCTCCCAGCAGCGGCGTGAGCAGAAGCCGCAGCTCCCAGGGCGGCGGCATCGCGAACGCGGGCGGCGACTCTAGCGCCAGCGAGCGCACGCGCTCCGGCGCCAGCAGCGCCGTCGCAAGCGCGATCTTGGCACCCAGGCTATGACCGATCAGGTGGGCGCGCTCGACCCCGGCGGCATCCAGGACGCCCACGGCTTGCGCGCCCAGGCTCTCGAGATCGTAGCGCCCGGGGCCCTTCTCGGACGAGCCACAGCCGTGCAGATCGTAGGCCAGGACGCGATAACGCCGCGCCAGCACCGGCAGCGTGCGCCACCAGGTGCCCAACCCATCGGCAAAGCCGTGGATCAGCAACACCGCGACCCCGCGTCCCGCCTCGCGCACGCGCGTGCGCACCCCATCGGCGACGACGAAGCGGTCGCGCGACTCCGCCCTCACTCGCTACGCGCTCCCAGCCCCGTCGAGAGGAGCGAGCCCACCGTCAACGCCAAGACCGTCGCCACCAGCACCACAATCGCCGCGAGAATGCCGGTCTCCGGCTCCGGCAGGGCCAGGCCGGCGGCGGAGTCGATGGATCTCCCCCCGGGCCCCGCCGAGATCATTGCCAAGCACGTCGCGATGAGCACGAGGTTGTACTCGAATCCTCCGCGCGCGATCCAGAGCCCCTTCTTCAGGTGCACGGCGGCGATGGCCGTGATCATCACGCCGATCAGCACGATCGGCCCGATCGGCATCAGCAAGCCAAGGAAGGTCAGGATGCCGCCGCCCGCCTCGGCGATGCCGGCAAGAATCGCGAACGGCCGTCCGGGGCGGATGCCGACCTGCTCGAAGAAGGCCGCCGTCCCCGGAATGCCCGCCCCGCTCTCGAAGCTGCCGAAGAGCTTCTGGCAGCCGTGCAGGATGAAGAGGCCGCCGACGACGACGCGAATCACGAGTAACCCGAACTCCATCTGGACACCTCCTTTCATCCTTCTACCGCAAAATATCGCCGGCGCCCCGTCGCGGAGGATGGGCGGCACCGGCCACCGTAAGGTGAGCGCGATGATCACGGAACAGCAGATCGCGGAGATGATCCGCCTCCAGATGCCCGATGCCGAAGTCACGGCCCGGGAGTGGGGGAGCGCCACCGGCGACCACTACGATATCCGGGTGATCTCGCGGGCCTTTGAAGGGGTTCCGTTGATCGACCGCCACCGGATGGTCTACTCGGCGTTGGACGCCGCCCTCAAGGACGGGCGTCTCCATGCCGCGCAACTCAAGACGGAGACGCCGGGTCAGTAGCCGCGAGGCCGTGGGAGCACCCCACGAACGTCACGAAACGGAGCGAGTGGGGAATGACGACGATCGAAGACGAGATCCAGCAAGAGATCTCCCAGCACAAGATTCTGGTCTACGGCAAGGGCACGAAGTTCCAGCCCATGTGCGGCTTCACCGTGGAGACCATCGAGTTCTTCCGCCAGCTCGGCTACCCGTTCGAGGTCGTCAACGCCCTCGAGAGTCCTGAGAAGCGCGAGGCGCTCTCGCGAATGACGAACTGGCCGACGCTGCCCAAGGTCTTCATCGACGGCAAGTTCTACGGCGACACCGACATCCTGGGGCCGATGGCGGAGAGCGGCGAGTTGCAGACGCTGCTCGAAGCGACCTTCAAGTAGCCCCTACTTCGGCGCCGGTCCCAACACGAGCCGTACGAAGCCGCTCGAGCGCAGCCACTTTGCGGCGGCGGCCTGCATCGCCTGCGGCGTCACGGCCAAGGCGTTGCGCGCGTCGATGATGTCTTGGTCGAGCGGCCGCCCCTCCGAGGCGTACCCCAGCAGCTTTCCGGCGACGCCCGCAAAGCCCACCTCGCGTAGCGGCACGCTGCTCAGGAGCAGCGCCTTCGCCCGCTGCAGGCGTTCCTCGCTCACCGGCGCCGTTTGCAGCCGGCCCAACGCCGCGAGCGCAAGGCCCTGCGCCTTGTTCACGTTCTCCGGCATGGTGCCGAAGTCGATCACGAACTCCGAGCGCGTCTTGCCGACGCTCAGCTCCGAGTCCGTGGAGTAGACCAGCGACGACTTCACCCGCAGGTCCTGATAGAGATCCGAGGCAAAGCCGCCACCGCCGAGGACCGTGTTGGCCAGGCGCAACGCGGCGACGTCCGGGTCCCCGCGCAGCAGAGCGAGCGTCTCGACGAGATAGACCTCATCTTGGATGCGCCCGTTCGCCGGCACGTCGATCTGCGTGGGGTGATTCTCCGGAACCGGCGGATTATCTACCGCGGGCTTCGGGCCGTGCGCCTGCCAGGCGCCGAACCACTTCTCCACCTCGCCCCTCGCCTGCTCGGGCGTCACGTCGCCGATCACGACGATCGTCGTCATGTCGGGGCGATAGGCCTTGGCGTACCAACGGCGGACGGCGTCCAGCGTCAGGCCCTGCACGCTCCCCGGCGTCGCCTCGCGAAGGCCGGGGTCGCCGGCCGGCAGGAGCGCCCGGCGCAGCGCCATGCTCGCCAGATGCATCGGCGAGTGCTGCTCGGCGACGACGCGCTGGTACTCCTGCTCCTTGACGGTAGCAAAGTCGCTTGCCTTGAACGCCGGGTGGAGCTCGTCGTCGGCCAGCAGCTGCATGCCCCGGTCGAGATCCTTCGAGAGCACGCTGAGCGAGAACGAGGCGCCGGTGGAGACATTGGCGGCGATGGCATCGAGCTGGGCTTGATACTGCACGCGATCGTACGTCGTGGTGCCGTACGGCAGCAGTGTCGAGGTCAGGGCGGCGACGCCGTCCTTGCTCGGCTCCTCCTGCAGGCCTGGGTTGGTGCGGATCAAGCCGCTGACCACGACCGTCGGGGTGATCTGCTCCGGCTGCACCACCAGCGTGATGCCGTTGTCGAGGGTCATCTGCGTGGGGTTGAGCAGCGGCTCGGGGGCTTGCAGCCTGCCCAGCACCGCCGTCGCCCACTCCGGCAACGGCTCCGGTTTGCTGGGCACGATCGCATTCTGCTCCGGCACCTTGCCGCCGTGGGCGGCGCCCACGCTCAGCGCGCCGCTGTTCTGCGGCACCGCGTAGGCCACCGTAGCCGTCTTGTCGTCGAGATAGGTGCGCAGCACGCGGTCGACCTCCGCGCGGGTCACGTGCTCGATGGCCGTGATGCCGTCATCGGGCGATCGACGCCCCTCGACGGCCACCGCTTGACTCCATTGGAAGGCCAGATCCTCGATCGAGTTCTTCTTGAACTGGGCCTGCGCGATCTCCGCACGTTTTGCTGCCGACACCAGATCCGCCGGAACGCCCGTCTTGCGATAGCCGTCGATGACTCGCTTCATCATGGCGACGGCGGCCTGGGGCTGCGTGGTTGCGGGCACTCGCATCTCACAGGTCGCCATGCCCGCGCGCATGAAGGTGCTGTAGCTGAAGTCCGCGCCGAAGGCCTTGCCCGAGGCGACCAATGCGAAGAGATTGCCGCGCTCGCTATTGAGCACGTCGTTCAGGACCACGGAGGCGGCGTAATCCGGGCTTGCATAGCCCGGCACGCGGTAGTAGAGCTGCACCAGCGTGTAGGGCTGGTCGCTCGTGTCCTTGAGCACGACCTGCGTCAGCGGCCGAAGATGCACCGCGCGGCGCTGCGGGAGCGGCGCCGAGGGGATTGCGCCGAAGAGCTGTCTGACCTGCTCCAGCGTGCGCTGCGGATCGACGTCTCCCGCGATCACGAAGGTCGCATTGTTGGGGTGGTACCACGCCTTGTAGAACGCTTGCAGCTGCGGCGCGTTGATCTGCTTACCGAAGCTCTCCAGCGTCCCAAGGCCCGCGTCGGCGTACGGGGTGCCTGCGAAAAGGTGCGCCTGCGCCTTTGCCGCGAGACGGTAATCCGCCTGGCTGTTATCGCGCGTGACCTCTTGCTCGATGGCGCCGCGCTCCTCGTCCCACGCCCGCTGGTCGTCCAGGACGCCGCCGGCGCGCGAGGCCTCGACACGCAAGGCGACCTCCAGATCGGAGGCCGGCACGGTGTAGAAATACTGCGTGACTCTATCCTGCGTATCGGCGTCGTACTGACCACCCATCAGCGCGCCGATCTCCGAGAGCTGGTTGGCCGAGAGGCTCGCGCTGCCGCGGAACATCATGTGCTCCTGCGCGTGCGCTAGCCCAGTGATCGTCTCGTCGTTGGAGCCGACTTCGTAGTTGAGCATCGTCGTCACGACGGGCGCCAGCTTGTCCGGAACGATGATCACCCGCATCCCGTTGTCGAGCGTGGCGCGGAGCGCGCCGCCGCTCGGTGCGGCCCCCGCGCGCCACGCCGGCAGCAGCAGGGCACCTAGCAGCAGCAGCGTTACCGTGGTAGCCGCCGTTCTCCGCAGTAGCCGCAATGAGGCCTCCTTTGACGATGATCGAGGGCACTCGATCCATTTGGGAGAGGTAGAGGTGAGGCCTCCCCGCGAATCCCAGCGGCCCATGTCAGCAGCGCGTCCAACCACCCGCCTGGTGGCGAGCCTCCCCCCAACGGTTCCCTTCGTCGCGCCGGAGGCGCTGGAGCGCAAGCGCGGCGAGCGATTGGATCTGCGCATCGGCGCCAACGAGAGCGCATTCGGTCCCTCGCCGCGCGCACTGGCCACGATGCGCACGGAGTTGGAGCGCTCGAGCTGGTACGGCGATCCCGAGAGCTACGAGCTGCGCGCCGCGCTCGCTCTGCAGTTGGGCGTGGCACTGGAGAGCATCGTCGTCGGGGCCGGCATCGACGACCTGCTTGGGTTGACCGTGCGGGCCTTCCTGGAGCGCGAAGACGTGGCGGTCACCTCGCTGGGCGCCTATCCGACGTTCAACTATCACGTGACCGGCTACGGCGGCCGCTTGGAGTTCGTGCCCTATCGCGACGACGCCAACGATCTGCAGGCACTGGCGGAGGCGGCGCGGCGCCACAACGCGCGGCTGCTCTATCTCGCTAACCCCGACAATCCAACCGGGAGCTGGCACGACGCCCCGGCGATCACGGCGTTGCTGGAGGCGCTGCCCGAGCAGACGCTGCTGATTCTCGACGAGGCCTACGCGGAGTTCGCGCCCGGCCGCATGCTCGCTCTCGACGCCGGCGACCCACGCGTGATCCGCATGCGCACGTTCTCGAAGGCCTATGGCATGGCGGGACTGCGCATCGGTTACGCCGTCGCGACGCCGGAGACCATCGCGGCGTTCGAACGCATACGCCTGCACTTTGGCGTCAGCCGCGTCGCGCAGTGCGGTGCCTTGGCGGCGCTCCACGACCGCGGGTTCTTGGAGAGCGTCATCGACGAGGTGGCGCGCGGCCGCGAGGAGTACAGCGCGCTGGCCGCGGCGCTTGGCCTCAAGGCGCTGCCCTCGGCAACCAACTTCGTCGCCATCGACCTCGGCTCGCCGGAGCGTGCCCGCGCCACGATGGATGCACTCCTGGCGCGCCGCGTCTTCGTGCGCATGCCGGGCGTCGCGCCGCTCGACCGCTGCGTTCGCGTCACCGTCGGCACGGCGGCTGAACGCCGCCGCTTCACCCACGTCTTCAAGACGCTGCTCGGCTAGGAGCCTGCCCTCAGAGGTCGACGTAGATCTGATCGCCCTCTAGCGTCACGGCGTAGCTGGCGACGGGCACCACTGCGGGGAGCGCGATCACCTCGCCCGTCCGCACGTCGAAGCGAGCCCCATGACGGGGGCACTCGATCTCGCAGCCGTCGAGCAGACCCTGCTCCAGCGGTCCGCCGTCGTGCGTGCAGACATCGTCGATTGCGTAGATCTTGCCCGCCACGTTGCAGAGCAACACCTCGGTCCCATCGACGATCACCTGTTTGGTCGTCCCAAGAGCAACCTCCGAGACCTTCGCCACCCGCGTTCGCGCCATTCATTCCCCTCCTGCAATCCCTTGCTGCGTCTCTCCCAAAATCGCTCGCGACCACGCCGGGGCGCGAGGGATATTGCCCCTGAGCCAAGGCGCGAAGAGCCGACGCGTACTATGACGTACGCGAGGCTCCGAGCAACGAAGGATCAGGGCAATAGGCCCGCGCCCTAGCCGACCGCGCCTTCCATTTCCATCTTGACGAGCCGGTTCAACTCCACCGCGTACTCCATCGGCAACTCCTTCACGAAGAAGTCGAAGAAGCCGTTGACGATCATGCCGACCGCCTCGTCCTCGGAGAGCCCGCGCGTCATCGCGTAGAAGATCTGATCCTCACCGACCTTCGAGACCGAGGCCTCGTGCTCGACGGTGGCGTGCTGCTCGTTGATCTTCATCGTCGGCAGCGTGTCGCTCGAGGACTTCTCGTCCATGATGAGGGCGTCGCACTTGACGCGCGTCTTGGTGCCCGTCGCACCCGGCATCACCTCGACCAGGCCTCGGTACGTGGTCTTGCCGCCATGCGCGGAGACGGACTTGTTGGTGACCACCGAGGTGGTGTTCGGCGCCACGTGAATCACCTTGGCACCTGCGTCCTGATGCTGTCCCTCGCCGGCGAAGGCCATCGAGAGGATCTCACCGCGTGCGCCCTCGCCCATCAAGTAGATCGACGGGTACTTCATGGTTAGACGCGAGCCGATGTTGCCGTCGACCCACTCGACCGTCGCGTTGCGATACGCCTTCGCGCGCTTGGTAACCAGATTGAAGATGTTGCGGTACCAGTTCTGGATCGTGGTGTAGCGGATGTGACCGCCGTCCAGCGCGATCAGCTCGACCACGGCGCTGTGCAGCGAGCTGGAGGAGAACTTCGGTGCCGTGCAGCCCTCGATGTAATGCATCGAGGCATCGTCCTCGGCGATCAGCAGCGTGCGCTCGAACTGGCCCATGTTCTCCGAGTTGATGCGGAAGTAGGCTTGGAGCGGCATCTTCACTTCGACGCCCTTGGGCACGTACACGAACGAGCCGCCCGACCACACCGAGGAGTTGAGCGCGGCGAACTTGTTGTCTTCGATCGGGATGACGGTCGAGATGTACTTCTGCACGATCTCCGGATACTGGCGCAGCGCCGTATCCATGTCGCAGAAGATCACGCCGTCTTTCTCGAGCTCCTCGACGACGGAGTGGTAGACCACTTCCGATTCGTACTGCGCCGAGACGCCGCTGAGGAACTTGCGCTCCGCTTCGGGGATGCCGAGGCGGTCGAACGTCTTCTTGATGTCGTCGGGGACGTCGTCCCACGACTTCTCCGTCTGCTCGCCGGCCTTGACGAAGTAGTGGATGTCGTCGAAGTCGATCTCGTTGAGCAGCGCCGTGTCGCCCCACGTCGGCATCGGCTTCGCCCGGAACACGTCGTAGGCGCGCAGACGGAACTGGAGCATCCAGGCCGGCTCGTTCTTCATCGCCGAGATGCGCTCGACGATCTCGCGCGTCAGGCCCTTGGCGGACTTGAAGACGTAGTTCTCGGGATCGTGGAAGCCGTGTCGGTATTCCTCGATCAGGGCGTCGGTGGTGGCGGCCATCAGTACCTCAGGGTAGCGTTCCGCACAGGGTCAGTCAAGATAGTGCAGATGTTTCTGTACTTTCCAACCCGTTCGCCCGTGCAATCGTGGCACCCGCCGCCCGGACCGCGCCCAGCAGCACGTCGAGATCGTCCTCACGCGTGCGGTGGTTCACGATGCAGACGCGCAGGGCGCGCTTGCCGCCGATCCGGGTCGTGCTGGGCACGGCCGCTCCGCTCTCCTGGACGGCGATCGCGATCGCCTCGTTGAGCCGGTCGAGCTCCGCCTCGGCGAGCGCCGCCGGGCGCAGGCGGAAGCACACGATGTTGAGGGCGACCGGGGCGAGCAGTTCGAGATCGTCCGCGGCGGCGATCCGCTGCCCGAGAGCGGCCGCCAAATCGCAGGTGCGGGCGATCGCCTCGCCCAGCCGGCGCGGCCCGTAGTGCCGCAGCGTGAACCAGACGGCGAGCGCGCGAAACGGCCGAGACAGCTCCAGGCCGTAGTCCGCGTACCAGGGCGCGCCCGCCGCCGTCCCCCGCTCGGCGCGGCCCAGGTAGGCCGGCGCCGAGGCGAAGGGCGCACGGTGGGCCGCCTCGTCGCGAACGAGCACGCAGCCGGTGGCGTACGGCACCTGGAGCCACTTGTGGGCGTCGAAGGCGAGCGAGTCGGCCCGTCCGATGCCGCGTACGAGCGCGGCATGCCGGTCGCTCAGCGCCGCGAGTGCGCCGAAGGCGCCGTCGACGTGGAACCAGAGGGCTTCCTCGCGGCAGAGATCGGCCAGCGCGTCGAGCGGATCGCAGGCGC